>CAZXMD010000001.1:0-43761 GCA_964641635.1 uncultured Candidatus Finniella sp.
AGGTTTAGCCTCAAATTTTGGCTTGGTTTTCTCTTTAAGGGAATCAGGCAGGTAATAATCCTCTGCTTGCGCTTGATCTATATCTTCAGGAAACCCGCCAGAAAGAACGGCGTTTTCACATTTTTTTTCACAATAGAACCATGCCCGTCCGATTCTTCCCGCTGCTTTCTCGTAGAACTTAGCTTCTCTCAGAGAGGAACCTTTATAAAGATCGTGGGTGATCTTTTCATTTCGTGCTCTGGCCGCAGCTGCGCATCCTTTCTTACACTTATCCCAATCAGATTCACTCTCGGAGCCCACGAGGTCAGGAGATGGCGTGCTTTCCATTCCACTAGCAAACGTTGTTAGCAGACACAGACCCATGACTGAGTATACTAAGGCTTGGATAAATCTCTTATACATTTTACTCGTCCTCTTAATTTTATAAATTCTTTACATAATTATTAGATGATCCCTTTTTTTAAATTGTATTAAGGGTATGCCAATTCTGTCAACGTGGCTTTTATGCTTGAAGTTTTTGCATTTATTCTTTAAATAAGAAGAATATAGCCCTAATAAAATATCCAACAATTCTGCAAAGGAGAATTTCATGGGAATGAGTTTAAGCCACATGGTTTTGTTGTTAGCAATTGTTTTGGTGATCTTTGGCGCCGGTAAACTGCCCCGCGTCATGGGGGATATCGCCAAGGGTCTAAAAGCCTTCAAGGATGGCATGAAAGACGGCGAAGATGCTGATAAAATTGCAAAACTTCCCGATGACAAAAACCGCGCTGCATGATCGGTTTCACCCATGATTGATTTCGCGTGGTCTGAATTTTTATTTATCGCTTTACTCGCCTTAATTTTAATTGGCCCCAAAGAACTGCCAACGGTTTTAAGATATATTGGCCGCATGGTTGGAAAAGCACGCGCATTCACAAAAGAATTCTCCTCCCAACTTGATCTTGAAGCGCATATGGACCCAAAGGAAGCAGACAGCGAAGATACCAAAGCCTCAAAAGACACCCAATCATGACAGCAGACACCCCTCAACCCCTCCTTCATCATCTTATAGAATTGCGACAGCGGTTAATTTATGCCTTGATCGGGTTCTTCATCGCCTTCATTTTGTGCTATGCTTTTTCTGAAGAAATTTTTCGTTTTCTCGTTCAACCACTAGCAACACTGTTGCAAGAAAAAGGCCATCGGCGCCTTATTTATACAGGCCTTACCGAAGCGTTTCTAACCTACATCAAGGTTTCGGCCTTTACCGCCGCTTTTTTATCTTTTCCCGTTGTTGCATCCCAGTTGTGGATGTTTATTGCCCCCGGCCTTTACCGCCAGGAACGAAAAGTTTTTATTCCCCTATTGATTGCAACGCCGATCCTGTTCCTGATTGGCGCCGCTTTTGCCTACTATGTTGTTTTTCCAGTTGCTTATGCTTTTTTCTTAAGCTTCGAGACGCCGGGATCAACAGGCCAACTGCCCATTCAGCTCGAAGCAAAAGTCAATGAATATCTGTCTTTTGTCATGCGGCTTATTTTTGCTTTTGGGGTGAGTTTTGAATTGCCCGTTTTATTGACATTATTAGCCAATGTCGGTATGGTCAGCTCGCAAGGGTTGGTAACTAAATGGCGCTTTGCCATCGTTGGTATATTTATTATTGCTGCCCTTGTTACACCGCCGGATATGCTGAGCATGGTGGGATTAGCTATCCCCCTCATTATCCTTTATGGGATATCAATTCTCATGGTAAGATGGGTTGAACGTCGGCGCCAGTAACTGTTCTGACTTAATAGAGATTTTTAAAACTATGTTAGATCTAAAATTAATCCGCACCCAACCTGAAATACTAGACCAGGCTCTTCAGCGCCGGGGGAAACCGCCAATTAGCGCAGAAATTTTGGACTTGGACACAAAACATCGAGCAGCGCTCACCGAATTGCAAACCTGCCAAACCAACCGCAATGCCCTTGCCAAACAATTTGGAGAAGCCAAACGCAAAGGGGAAGATACAACAGGCCTATCTGGCCAGTCTGACCACCTGAAGGCTGAGATTTCACGATGGGAAAAAGAAGTCGACACGTATGAACAGGACTTGCACGGCTTGTTGTCAACTTTACCAAATTTACCGGCAAGTGACGTTCCGGAAGGACAGGATGAGTCCCAAAACAAGGTGGTCCGCACTGTTGGAACTCTTCCCACCTTTGACTTTACCCCAAAAGCACACTTTGATCTCGGAGAGGCCCTTGGATTGATGGACTTTGAGCGGGCAACCAAAATTTCAGGCGCTCGGTTTGTCGTCTTATACGGTCAATTGGCCCGCCTGGAACGTGCTTTAGCAGCTTTTATGATAGATATCCATACCCGCGAATTCGGCTACAAGGAAGTCTATCCCCCTTTAATGGTTCTTGAAAAAACAGCCTATGGAACAAGTCATCTCCCCAAATTACGGGAAGATATGTTTCAAACAATGCAAGGTTTATGGCTCATCCCAACTTCTGAAGTCGCTCTAACAAGCCTCGTTGCAGAAGAAACGTTAAGTGAGCAGGTTTTACCCCTAAGATATACGGCTTATACGCCCTGCTTCCGCTCCGAAGCTGGCGCTGCAGGAAAAGATACCCGTGGGATGATCCGTCAACATCAATTCGGAAAAGTTGAGTTGGTGAGCATTACAGCTCCTGAGCAATCAACAGCTGAGCATGAACGCATGACATCCGCTGCAGAAGCCATCCTTCAGCGCCTAGAACTCCCTTACCAGCTTGTCGAACTTTGCACAGGGGATCTTGGCTTTTCTGCTGAAAAAACTTATGACTTGAATGTTTGGCTTCCCAGCCAAAATACCTACCGGGAAATTTCAAGCTGTTCCCGTTGCGGTGACTTTCAAGCCCGGCGTATGAATACCCGATATCGCCCTCACGCAACAGGCGCAGATCCGAAACCAGCCTTACAGTTTGTCCATACCCTTAACGGATCCGGATTGGCGGTTGGACGGACCCTTGTCGCTATTATGGAAAATTACCAGCAGCCGGATGGCAGCATCCGCATCCCCAAAGTCTTGCAGACCTACATGGCAGGCGTTGAAGTTATTGGTAAAGAAGGTTAAAATGAAGACCATGCGTATTCTATTAAGTAATGATGATGGCATCCATGCCCCAGGCCTCAAAGCCCTAGAAAAAATCGCTCGCGAATTGTCCGATGATGTGTGGGTTGTTGCGCCCGAAATGGACCAAAGCGGCGCTAGCCACTCTCTCACTTTACGGGATCCTTTGCGCATCCGCCCGATCTCTGAGCGGCGTTTTGCAATCAGTGGAACTCCTACGGATTGTGTGATGATTGCAACCAAAAATCTCCTGAAGGACAGCCCCCCCGATCTGGTGCTATCAGGCGTCAACCATGGCAGTAACATGGCCGAAGATATTACCTATTCGGGGACGGTCGCCGCCGCCATGGAAGCGGCCCTCTTAGGCATTCCCGCAATAGCCATGAGCCTGGTAACCACAGACAACCATCCCGCAAAATGGGCAACAGCGGAACAATATGCTCCGGATATTATACGACGCTTGCTTAAAATCAAATTTCAGGACAATATCTTTGTAAATATCAATTTTCCAGACCTTGTTGCTTCTTCCGTCAAAGGAATTGAGATTACTCATCAAGGGCAACGCCGCATAGAAGGAAATTTGGAAGAGCGCGTTGATCCTCGGGGTCGACAATATTATTGGATTGGTGCTATCCAATATGATGGAAGCGGCGACGAAGGAACAGATTTGAAGGCTAATTCCAAAGGGCTCATTTCTGTGACGCCCCTCTCTTTGGATTTTACCCATCGGGAAACAATGAAACAGTTTAACAAGGTGTTTGCATAATCATGAAAAACTATAAAATAATCAAAGTTGCTCTAACTATTTTCACACTCGGCACACTCCTCATCGGGTGTGCTTCCCGCAGTGGGCCACCCGCATCTGTGCACTATGACAAGAAAAGCACCCCCTACCATGTCGTCAAAAAGGGAGATAGCATCGCTTCCATCGCTCGAAAGTATGCGATGAACAAACGGGAATTAATCCGCATCAACGGGCTGGAATCCCCCTATCGAATTGTAAGAGGACAACGCCTTCTTGTGCGGCCGCATAAACCTTCGATTGCTACAAGAGACCAAGAAGATCAAGTAGATGAAACAGAGGCCCCCGCAACGGAAGAAGTCGGATCTGTCCCAGAAGATGGCGACGTCCAAACCAAACCTCTAGCACCTGTAGCAGGAGTACCTAGTGGAGTCAGGCTGGACGGATCAGACCAAAAGGGCGCCGTCGAATCCCAAGGCAGGATGAACCCGGAAACAGATGAAGAAATGGATGTAGATGAGGGACAAGATTCCCGTAACCGTAAGTATGATGAAGATAACATTGACGAAGCGGAAAACCTTTCCAAACGCCAGACCCGTGACCAGGCCTCGAGCATTGCCCCTCCTCCTCCAGCAGCAGCAGGCTATACCTGGCCGACACAGGGCACTGTTACCCGCAACTTTAATCCGGCCGGGAAAGGGAAAGCTCAAAATGATGGCATCAATATCGCCGCCGCTAAAGGAGCTCCCGTTGTTGCCGCCAACAATGGCGTTGTCGCCCATGCAGGAAACCAGCTGCGCGGTTTTGGAAATGTTGTCCTTGTCAAGCATGACAATGGAACAATGACCGTTTATGCACACCTTGACAAAGTCTCCGTCAAAAAAGGAGATATGGTGGGTGCTGGACAAAAGTTGGGTACCGTTGGTCAAACAGGAACAGTTAAGGACCCTCAGCTTCATTTTGAAATTCGAAAGGGCCGCAAGCCTATTGATCCGAATAAGTTCTTGAGTTAAAGAGAATAGTAGTCATAATTTTTTAGGAGTAAAATAATGGGAAGTGGTTTTGATGTAATGGCTTTGTTGCCATTTGTGCTGATTTTTGGCGTCTTTTATTTTTTAATTTTGCGGCCTCAGCAGCAAAAATTGAGAAAGCATCAAAATATGCTGGCCAATTTGCGGCGGGGAGACCGTGTTATCACCAATGGAGGCCTGATTGGAACAATTTCCAAAATCGTTGATGAAAGTGAAGTCCAATTAGAGGTCGCTGACGATGTCCGCATTCGTCAAGTCCGCGGCATGATCGCAGAAGTTCTGGCTAAAACAGATCCGGTCTCAGCCGGACAAACCGCTAAGGGTTCTGTCCCTACTGACAAGGGCCTTGTCTCTCCCATTGTGCGCAAATCTGGCGCCTCTACCGTAAAGAAAGTTACTAAATCCGCAGCGAACCGATCCACAGGAAAATCCAAAAAATGATCTTTATCCCCCGCTGGAAAATTTTTTCTATTCTCAGTATTTGTGCGTTGGGCATTTTATTTGCCCTGCCGAATGTGCTGCCACCCTACCTTTACGATAAGCTCCCCGAAGCTTTTCAAAAGACGGTGAACCTTGGCTTGGAATTGCGGGGGGGATCACACCTTCAATTGGAAGTTGACCTTAAATCCGTTCTGAAAGAACAGCTGCTGAATACCCTGGATGAAGTCCGGGCCACTTTACGTAAAGAACAAATTGGCTATGCTGGTTTATCCGTTAACCAACAGCAAGGAAACATTTCATTCACTTTACGCAATCCGGGAGACACACAACTACGGGAGAAAACCCTTAAATCTCTTAAAAAGATTGACCCTCAGGCAGTTGTTGCTATAACCCCTGAAGGAAGAGGAACCCTCACCCTTTCGTCAGAATCAATTGAGAGCCGTAATCGTGCTGTGGTTGAACAATCCATTGAAGTTGTCCGCCGACGTATCGATGAATCCGGCACAAAAGAACCTTTGTTGCAACGTCAGGGAAGTGACCGTATTATTGTTCAGCTTCCCGGGGTTGAAGACCCGGGCGAAGTGAAACGGCTGATTGGCCGTACGGCTAAAATGACTTTCCGTATGGTGGATGAAGAGGCGGGGCCTATCGAAGTAACAGCAAGTGGTACGCCACGCGCAAATGTGCCGCCAGGTTCGGAAATTTTAAAATATGACGACAAATCTGAAACGGCTAAATTCATTGTTATCAAAAAACAAATCGCCATCAGCGGAGATAACCTAATCAATGCCCAAGCAGCATTTGATGATAATGGCGCCCCTGCGGTGAGTTTAAAGTTCAACAATATTGGCGCCCGGAAATTTGCCGAACTTTCCGGCAACAATATCGGCCGCCGCTTTGCAATTGTTCTGGATGATAAAGTCATCAGCGCCCCTGTATTCCGCAGCCTTATCCCCAACGGTAACGGAGTTATCAGCGGCAGCTTTACCTCCCAGGAAGCAGCTGAATTATCTTTGCTCCTTCGTGCAGGTGCTTTACCGGCTCCTTTAAATGTTATTGAAGAACGGACCGTTGGACCAAGCCTCGGCGCTGACTCCATCCGGGATGGAAAGCTCGCCACCGTATTGGCCTTCATCTTTGTGGCCGTCTTCATGGTCATGAACTATTCCTTGTTTGGTTTATATGCGGATATTGCTTTAGCCTTTAACCTTATCTTCCTATTTGCAGCTCTTTCCCTATTACAAGCAACCTTAACCTTGCCTGGAATTGCTGCGATTGCGCTTACCATTGGAATGGCTGTAGATGCCAACGTGCTTATCTATGAGCGTATCAAGGAAGAATTGCGCAATGGTTTGCGCCCCATAGCTGCGATTGAAGCCGGTTATGCCAGGGCCATTACAACCATCGTAGACTCGAATCTTACCACACTTATTGGAGCTGCTGTCCTGTTTGAATTCGGGTCTGGTCCCATTCGCGGTTTTGCCGTTAACTTGTCCCTTGGAATCGCCATATCTTTGTTTACGGCGCTTTCTTTAACACGTTTAATCATTGTGACGTGGCTGCGCCGGCGCGGTACCGTCACTTCACTGCCCATTTAAGAGGCCTAATTTATATGTCACTTCACATTATACCCTACAATACTAAAGTCGACTTCGTTGGTTTTCGCTTTATAACCTTTGCCATTTGCGTACTTGTCATTGTGGCTTCTACCATCAGTTTTGCTGTTAAAGGCTTAAACTATGGCATCGACTTTCGTGGCGGATTTATCCTTGAAGTCCGCATGCCCGAAAAACCAGATGTTCCAAGTTTACGCACAAAAATAGAACAACTTCACCTAGGAGACGCTTCTCTACAAGATTTTGGTAAGGATAATACCCTCTTAATCCGTTTGGAAAGCCACCAAGAAGAGGGAAAAGAAGACTCTCAAGTTCAAGCTGAAACATTGGAAAAAGTCAAAAAGGTGTTAGGGGCTGGCGTCGACTATCGTAAAGTGGAAACCATTGGACCAAAAGTTGGCGGAGAATTGATCCGTAATGCCCTCAATGCCATCGGCCTTGCGCTTCTTGCCATGCTTATCTATATTGCCGTCCGTTTTGAGTGGCAGTTTGCCGCCTGCGCCGTCATGGCTCTCTTTCATGACTGTATCGCGATCCTCGGACTCTTCTCCCTGTTTCCGTTGGAGTTCAATGAAAATGCCATCATCGCCATTTTAATCACGGCGGGCTATTCCATTAATGACACCATCGTGATCTTTGACCGAATCCGTGAAAATATCCGTAAATACAAAAAAATGGATTTAGGGGACCTTGTTAACAAAAGCCTGAACGAGACATTGTCCCGAACTTTGCTTACAGCTTCCACAACCCTATTGGCCCTGGTTGCTTTATACCTCTGGGGCGGAAAAGTTATCTCAACATTTACCTTACCGATTATTATCGGCATCCTTATCGGGTCGTTTTCCTCCATCTGCCTGGCTGCTCCCCTGCTCCTTTATTTGCGCTTAAAAAGAGGCGAAGAGGTAGCGGCGTAGAATTTCGATCCATCAACTGGTTTTGGCCTTCATAAAGTCCCGTAACGCTTGAGCCATATACCCATCAAAATCATGAGAAGAATTCATGTTAGCCGTTTTTTTCACGCGACAAAAATTGAGGGCAACCTGAATTTTTCTCAACCTTTTAGCCAACTGAAAAGCCTCAAGGAGTTGGTCTTTGGGCGCAAACGCCAGCCAGTTATCCAGGTACGCATTTTTCAAAATTTCATATCTTCCGTCGGTTTCCTGCAAGTCATGGTTTCGTCTCGCACTGTTCAAACAGGACGCCAATGAAAAGAAAGGATGAGAAATAACGGCGTCTCCCCAATCCGCTATGGTCAGATAGCCGTCTTTGATGAGGATGTTATTGTCATGAAAGTCTACGTGGTCAATGGTTTCGGGGATTTTATACCCCGACAAGAGCTCACAAAGATCTGAGACTTTATCCTGCAAGCCTTTCAGTACCTTAATTTCAGGAAGGGTTAACCCATCTGTCTGCAAAACGTCTTCCTGATTGATGAGCTGCTGATAGAGATCCGGAAGCTTTACCACTCGCCAATCTGGAATACCTATTAATAGCAGGGCCTCTACCTGCTTTACGGCCTTGATCTGAATATGCGCATAAATCTTTAATGCCTTACAGAACAAGTCCAACTGAAGCCCGTCTTTTTGATGGTTGCGCAAAGGTTGGCCTGCATCTTTCATGAGAAAGCAGTAAAGCGCCTTATTGTCAGCAATAACCTTTGGTACGTTATCAATGTCCCACTCGGACAAAGTTTTTATCAATGTAGGCTCAAGAGCAAACGGAGCTGCCATCTGTTTCAAAAAAACAGAACCTTCTGATGTCGAAAAACACGACACTTTTGACCATGGCATGGCGCGGATTGGTTCCGGCACTCCCTTTGTAACATACCCATTATCTAACAGATAATTTCCAGCCCATTCTATAGCATCATCAGCAACAATCCGGGAAAGAATAGTCCCAATGAGATCACAAATATCTGCGCATTGATTGGGGCGTTGGTCAGGCAAACACCGGACAAGGCATGAGAGGAGATTGAGAATATTCAGAAGATCAATACGCAACCGCCAATCTTCCGGCAAAGGAACGCCCCCCTTTTTTAAGCCTGACAGAAATGCTGTCTCATACATCGGTGACATATGGTGGGCATAACGCAGCATCAGAGCCACATCCTGTAACGGGGAAGCACAATATGCAAACTCCCAATCCAGCACGCCGGATATTTTCCAAAAACCATCGGATTTCTTAACCAACAGGTTTGCCGGATCAAAGTCGCCATGCACCAGATGGGTCTGAGTCTCATCGGGAAACAAAACAGCATGAACATCAAGGAGATGGTCGATCTTGGAGATGGACTCTTCCCCAAGTATATGGATGACTGTTGGATGCTTTAGACAATCCTTGGCAAACGTGACGTAACCCTCTTGCTTCAAAGGCTCCTGGATGCTCAAGTCCTTACTGAAGAAACCCGAAGCGGGAAAGCGGACTGTCTGGATTTTGCTCAAAATTTCTCCCGCCTCCTCCATAAGCTGCTCCATATTGCAAGGCTCCTCTCCCAAAAGAAGGTCCCTCAGAGTAATTCCCGGCATAAACTCGGCGATTGCAAAACGGTGTTCATCCAAGTCTCCTACAAAGTATATCTGAGGTATGGGTACACGTCCTTTTAGAAGTTCTCCAAGCTTTTGTTCGCGGTAAGCAGCATCCTTATCCCGCAAATATACCCTCAAGATATAGGGCTGACCCACATCTTCTAGAATAATTTTGATGTTCAGGTTGGCGCATCCCCCGGAGATGATCTCATAGGAGTATAATTTTTCTTTTAGGAAAGCAAGCGATACCATCCCCTCAACGGTTTGAGAAGAGATGTCATAATGTTGATCTGTTTTTTCCCAATGTTTCTTGAAGGTCATTACATATTCCACGTTTTTAACTTGCTTGAAGGCGATGCCCAAACCTATATGAGTAGGCTATAGTCCTAGAATTATGCAATGGGAAAAACGCGTTTAACGGTTGCTGCGACCTGCTCATAGGCCGTATTCATCAAGGGGTCGCCGTGGGCCGTCAAGAGATGACCAAAGGTCATCGTAGTGAGAAGTCTGTGAAAATCCGCAGCACTTGTGTGAGTTGCCCCAAGCCAAATGGGCGTGATGTTTGCTGGTTTTACAAGCCCTTGACCTTGAAATGATTTGGCCGTTTCAGGACTATAGAACTTATCCGTGGATGTGATGTTTTGAATGCTGTCACAGGAAATCAGGATGCCTCCTTCACGGTCGATATGCAAAATGCCCTCTGGCAACCTAGATGTTTCAAAAACAAAAAGAGAACAACCCGAGAAGGGCATGGCCCCTTCTGGTGTTAAGTCTCGATCGGACTTCAAGCCGCTCTCATAGGTCATACCCTTTAACGTCCAAAGCTGAGCGGTTGGGTATTGATTTCGGTAAAAGGCATCATCCCGACCATGGAATGCCCCAATTCGGACAATATGACTAACGCTTCCTAAGAGTTCTAGTTTTTTAAGACCTTCTTCGTTTAACCTAACGGTATTGACTAAGGTTAACTCAGAGCCATTGCGAACGATGACCATGTTGCGGCTTGTTTGAATGTCAACACCTTCATGGTGAATCTTGTTGGTTCCTGTTACAAAAAAGACATCTGGAAATATTTCACGTATATCATCATGAGGCCAAGCGGGGGTAAATTGAATTGATTGTGAGGAAGAAGCCATAGAACTTGCTCCTGGTTGAGTTGTGTTTTCACCAAAAGAGGGGAATGTGCAAAAAAATATTACGAGAAGAGGAACAGGGTACTTTAAAAAAAGCATCAGCGATGTACCTTTATTGATTAGCAATCTTGGTGGGCCCTGAAGGATTCGAACCTTCGACCCCCTGATTAAAAGTCAGATGCTCTACCAACTGAGCTAAGGGCCCCACGATCGCTACAATAGTCCCTTTATAAGATGATTATTGCTGTATGGTCAATGAAAAAGGCACGCGTCTGAGCGTCAAATTTAGGCGCTTCCCTAAATCCCTTATAAAAAATAAAGAAAACCTCATATTCTAGAGTGGCCAAGCCTTAGAAAAATTTCAAGACCTCATTGCGAAGAACGACAACCACTTCGATCAGAATAAGCAGGATAATGGTCAATTCGAGGCGCGAAGAGTGGCGGTGGTTCAGTTCGCTTGACAAAATATCATAAAGTTCGTGGATCACCCCTAAACGTCGGTTGAGAATGTCGAGGCGAGTTGCAATATCCATATACTCTGAGGCCATCAGATAGTAGGGCTCATAGCGAGGTCTGCGCCAAAAGAATTCCGGTGTATCCAAGATATCACTATGAAGGTTGATGGAGTTCCGCTCTGCAAACAAGGCGCCAATCTTCTTAGACAGTTTTTTACGCGACATATAGATCTTGCCTTTTCTGGCAAGCTCTTCAGGTAAATGACGGGTTTTTTCGATGGTGCGACTGACGGAAGCTTCAAAACACTCTAACTTCACAGATTGAGAGAGCCCATGAGATAAGGAAAGCTTAATCAATATATCCTCAGATTCAAGGATGATTTCATCATCTTCTTCTTTAATTATTGTCGTATCGCCATAATGAAACGTTGATTGATCATGGGTTGGAAACGTTAGGGGGTAAACAACGTAAGGGCGCAACTCTGATAAGATTTGATGTTCTTCTTCCTCTTCTAACCCCCAAAAAATGGCGCATCCATAAGGAAAAAAGAAAGCATCACCACTGGAGCCGTCTTCATTTTCTTTACGGACATGGATCACATTGTCGTAGAATTTCGGCTCCCGCCCTATTTCCCGCAGGAACTTAGCCATTTCGTCGATATCATAGATATCACCGACACAATAATAAGAACATCTCATAAATCACCCAGCATTATTAATCCTGCTAAGAATTATGGCCGAAAAGCCTATCCCAGCACAAGCCCTCTTCGTTACTTCGGGTCGTATTATGGCTACAATTAGATGTTGGAAATGGATAAACCTAGTTTCAATCGGCGTTTTTCGAGAACCCACAACACCAGGCCAGGCACTCCACTTACCAGATGGAGTATCCCATAAACCAATGACAAGGCAAGGGCTGTTTCCTGAGTTACCCCATAAACACCGAGCGCAATGATCATCGCCCCCTCGCGCAATCCCCATCCTGCAAAAGAAATTGGCAAGGAGGTCAACAGCAGCACTACAGGTAAAATCACCACGCCCTGCCCCCAGGTTAGAGGAACATCAAAGGCCATTATCAAAACCTGAAGTCCGGAAATAAGCAAAATACTGCTGATCAGGGAATTCAGAAGAATAGATAGAAACAGGGCTTTGTGGCACAAAGCACGCCGGGTCATCTCAATGAGAGGAGAAAAAGGCCGGATAAAAATAAAGTGATGCCAAGTCCGCGGAACAAAAAGAAGCAACAATCCTCCTCCCAAAACAGCTAACAGAAGGAACATTGTCGCCAAAAAGGGCCACTTGAGGTCTGAGCCTAGTAAAGTTTTTCCTTCCGCCGGCACAACCAAAACACACAAGATTCCCAAAGATATAAAACCAAACAGACGGTCCATAAACACACCCGTAAGCGCTTCATTTAATGAGGCGCCATGGCGGCGTACCGCTAAAATCCGGAAAAAATCTCCCCCGACGGAGCTTGGCAAAAACTGGTTAAAAAAGGCGCCAATAAAGGTAGCGCCAGTTAGATTGGGTAACGGAACATCAATGTCACCCAACCGGACAACCAGTTGCCACCGTTTCGCAACCGCAAAAAGGGTTATCCAAATAAGCCCCAAAACAAGCGCTAAGGCGCCCCCATGAAGGTGTTGGATAACCCCCCATACTTTCGCAATATCAATCCTGTTCAACAACCAGAAAATGAGACCACCAGACACAAATACCTTGAGGAAGACGCCCCATGGCATTGAAAAGGAAGATGTGGATACTTTGACCATATTATTAATGCCCTTGGATTTATATTGCTTAACTCATATCCCATTCACCGTTAAAAAACAACGAATTAAGAGGACAGCACCCAGTCCGAGTAGAAGGGCAGGCGTCATGGGAAATGTCGTAAGTCGCCACTGGTACCGCCAAAAAAGGCCTATCAACAAGGCAAAAACGCCTGTAGAAACGAGATACAGGGGAACCTCATGAAATTGAAGCCACAAGCCGCAAAACGGACTTAGTACAATGTCCCCCCACCCCATAATAGGATTACGTTTCAAGAGGTAATAGACACTTTGGAAAACCATGAAGAGGAGGGCCAGGCTCCCTGCGACCCAAAAGCCTTCCGCATGAGGATCTAACATAGAATAATAAAGGGATGCCCCTGCAAAAACAATCCATCCATAAAGGGGGATCGTCTGCTTTTGCACATCCTGAACCATCATGAAGAGCGCGCTGCCCCCTAAAAGGATATAAAGTAGAATCATATTTCAACCCCCTGCCTACCCCACAAATGCAATCTCACCGACGATTTGTTTGCTCCAGGTCTTTACTTGAGGATTTGCCCAATGGGCCCAGTGGGGGTTTTCCGTCAACAGATTATGTTTTTTCAAAATTCCCATGATGGCAACTTCAGCGACTTGTAAATGGCCATCATCAATTTTAAGGGCAATGCCCCATCCTTTTTTAGGCAAAATAACAGAAAAAACACCATCGGCACCCATCTTTCCTAATAGATTGCCACCAGATTCTTGAGTAATCACAGTACAAAAACGACCGGTTCCGGCAATAAGCTCAGGGTGCTTCTGAATGGCCGCCACTGCTTTTTCGGCCCCCTCACGCAGCACAGGGCTTAAAACTTCCGGACGCGCCATCTTTGCCATTCCTTTGGCCAGATTTTTCAGAGGCATGCCAATGACCGGAACCTGACATCCATCAATACCTTTGGGAGCAACCGCCACATCAATCTCTATCATTTCTTCAATCATACCATTCACATAGTGCTGGACCGGATGGTCAAAATGGGTATACCCCGCAACAGGTTCTTTTAAGTGCAAGGCCAACGTCACAAACCCTGCATGCTTGCCAGAACAGGCATTGTGAGCAAGAGTAAGGACACGTCGCTCAAGGGCAAAAGCAAGGGCCATTTCTTTGCTCATAGAGGCGTGAATTCCACACTCCAGAACGTCACAAGAAAGCCCCAATCGCCCCAGCCATTGGGTGACAATATTAACGTGGTGGTCCTCCCCATTGTGAGAAGCACAAGCCATAGCAATTTCCGGCAATGTCACCTGAAATGCTTCAGCAGCGCCGGATGTGAGCATTCCAAGAGCCTGAATGGGCTTTAATGCAGAGCGTGGATAAATTTGCCGGTCTATATCACCAGCGGCATCAATAACCTGGCCATTAGCATCCATAATAACATAGGCGCCACGGAAAAAACTTTCCACCATGTCTCCCCGGACAATTTGAACCAAAATGGGATTGCTTTGCATCTCAATAAACCTTTTTTAAGAACTATGATAATTTTGTGTTATTTTATAAAATCGATCGGCTTATTTTAGTGTACCGTCCTTAAGGAACAAAAAGATACTTTCAACAATAATGCCTCAAATAAGTTGATACAATATCGTCTCATTGACAAAACGTCAAAGGAAACCTATCTTGTAGAGCACCAGATGGCTGGATGACTGCTGATTTTGCGGGTAACCGCAAGATTGGAGGAAAGTCCGGGCTCCACACAAAACAGGGTGGCGGATAACGTCCGCCGGGGCCAGTTGACAAAGGCTGGCTTTAGGGAAAGTGCCACAGAAATTATACCGCCTTTGGGGAAACCTGAAGGTAAGGGTGAAATGGGGCGGTAAGAGCGCACCGCGCCTCCGGTAACGGAGGTGGCAGGGTAAACCCCACCCGGAGCAAGATCGAATAGGGATGAGCGGGAGGGCAACCTCTCAAATGTGTTTGTGCATGTCATCCGGGTTGATCGCTAGAGGCGGCTGGCAACAGACGTCCCAGATGAATAGTCATCCAGTAAGGCAGGATGTAAAAGTCCCAAGCCTTATGGACAAAACCCGGCTTATAGGCCACCTGGTGTTTTATTAAACAGTAGCAATCCACAAATCTGCCCCATAAAATGAAAGAAAAGGATCTAACGCCCTAGCTGGGGGAGCTTCTGGTAAAAGAAAAATATCAGCGCCACGGGATTGGAGGCTCTCTTCATGATTGAGCCCTTACCCACATCAAATTCCTTAATTATAAAAAACTTCATCTGTTGGTTTTTGACCCAGACCATTGCAAATGGTATCGCAAGAAAGAATGGACAGTTATTAAGCCAGATGAGACAAGAGGCCATGCCTTGATTGTTATGACCTTGTCGCTCCTTATTTTTTAAGTTATGGAAAAAATCATTTCTTAGAGTTTATTCGCAGCTGTAATTGAGAAGTGAATACACTCATTGATAATATTGAGAGCCCCAAGGATAAAAAGCGATGGGGGGAGGAAGGAACCTTATCCCCCTTCACCCTCTTCTTCCATAAGAAGGTTTTCGCCTTGATTAATAGAATCCGTCACGTCAGAAGAGATATGCGGGTTCAATTGGGATAACACAGGCGGAGTGTCAGAATCTGCACCTTCCGCTTCGTCAGTTTCTTCTGATGGCTTCTTCAAGGGATCTGGGCATTTTTTTCTTGTTCCAGAAGGGCAAATCAGGTGACAGTTATTCGCCACTTCTTCATCCTTACATTGACTTGCGGTACAGGCTATTTTGCAAAATTTTGTGAGCTTCTCCAAGGAAGTTTTAATTTTCGTATGGTGCAAATGAAACCACATCTTGTGGAAATCCTCTGCTTTGCTAAAACCCTCCATTAATTTTTCTCTTTTCTTATCCCTCTTTTTATTTTTTCTGCCCTTTTTTGCATTCTTCTTTAATTTATTTTCTGACTTCGGAGTTTCCTCAGCTTCTACCGCAGGAACTGTGTCCATCTCTTCAACAGCCTCACCTCCAGCCTCTTCATTTCCTTCATCCATGGAGATGGCGTCGCCCTCATCCAATTCCGCCATAATGGCGCTACCCTGGAGTTGTGCCGATGGCTTCTTTGCTCTTTGGGCTGCCTCAGCAATGCTTATACACAGGATCATCATGGCTGACAGAGCAACCAGCAAATGGCTCAGACGTATTTTCCAGGGCTGCATCCTTGAAGTCCCATTCACTGATAATAACATTTCATTTACCTTAACCTTAACGGAAATGATTTCTTTTCAAAAGACTATTTTAAAGGTGATCTTAACCTCACTTGCAGCCCCCAACGGCTTTCAGTATATTGAAAATTATAAAAACATAGGCAATAAACAATGAATTCATCCCACCCCTCTCCTCTTCGAATCGGCACGCGCGGCAGTGTTCTAGCTCTTACGCAAGCCATGTTGACCTTAAGCCTGCTGAAAAATGCCTTTCCAGATGATCCGGCTGTTCAACATGCCTCCCTCGTTACCATCACTACAACAGGAGACCGCATTACAGACCGCCCCCTTTCTGAAATTGGCGGGAAAGGGTTATTCGCTAAAGAAATAGAACAGGCCCTTCATGCCTATGAAATTGACCTTGCCGTTCATTGTGTAAAAGATATGGAGACCATTCTGCCTCCCGGATTGATGCTCGCTGCAATCCTCAAAAGGGAAGATGCCCGGGATGTATTACTAAGCGCCAAATCGCATGACCTGAAAACGCTTCCCCCCAAGAGTGTTGTTGGCACCTGTGCGCCACGGCGAGTTGCACAAATTTTGCATCATCGGCCAGACCTCATTTGCGTACCCTTGCGGGGAAATGTGGATAGCCGGATCCGGAAGCTTCACGAAGGCCAGATGGATGCCATTATCCTTGCCCTAGCTGGATTGCGGCGCTTAGGGCGCCAAGATGAAGCCACTTATATCTTTCCTGAATCTGAGATGCTGCCAGCCGTTGGGCAAGGAGCCCTCGCCCTTGAGTGCCGCAAGGATGATGGCCGTGTTCAATCTTACTTAACCATCTTAAACCATCCGGAAACGGAACGTTGCATAACGGCAGAGCGCGCGCTACTCGCAGAGCTTGATGGAAGCTGCCAAACACCCATAGGGGGCCATGCTTCCGTTTTAGAGGATGGCCGCTTACGCTTAAAAGCCCTTATTGCATCACCAACGGGAACATCTCTTCATCGAACAACCCAAACAGGGGATGATCCGACAGAATTGGGGCGCTCAACAGCCAAAATCCTCAAGAACCTTGCGGGGCCTGACTTCTGGAATCTGCCATGCGTGTCCTGATCACAAGACCCCGGGAAAGCGCCGCTGCCCTCGTCGACGACCTTAAAAATCTTGGACATCAAATAATGATTGATCCTCTCATTGAAATAATTCCTTTGACCCCCGATCTCCCCCCACTATCTTCTTTTGAAGCCGTTGTCACAACATCGCAACAAGCTATCCGGTGTCTGTCATCTCTCACCCCTTTACGAGATTTCCCCTTATGGTGTGTGGGAAGCGGGTCTGGGAAAGTAGCCCAAAATCTTGGGTTCCAAACCATTCATATGGCGGAAGGATCCGCTGAGGATTTAATAATAAGATTAATGGAAAACATTGATCCCTCCTGTAAAAAAACAGTTCTTCATGCATCCGGAGATGTTATCCGAGTTGATATGGTTGAGGCTTTGTCAAAAAGGGGAATTTCTGCCAAGCGGGTTGTCCTTTATAAAACTGCAGAAGCCTCTGCCTTCACACAGGAAACCTTTCAGGCTATAAAGCTCCATACCCTAGATGCAGCCCTGTTTTATTCTCCAAGAACAGGCCGTGTTTTCCAAAATCTGTGCCGCCTTTCCAAACTGGAAGACCATTGCAAAACACTCACAGCCATATGCCTAAGCAATTCAATAAAAACAGCAATTCATGATTTACCCTGGAAAAAAATTCGAGTAGCAAAAAAAACAACAACAGACGATTTACTAATAGCCCTGATGGTGGCAGAATGACCTTGTTTTTAGGGTAATCCAGGAGGCTTTAATGTCAAACAAACCAGTCCCCTCGTCCTCGCAAAAAGACCCGTCGCCTTCGAAGCCGTCGAAATTCTGCTGGGCCCAGTGTAGAAACGCGCTTATCTTTTGCCTGGTTTTGGGAATCCTCGCCACATCCCTCCTTCTCTATTACCGCCCTTGGCAAATTCATACCCTTTATACCGGGGAGATTAATGCTTTAAAAAAGCTAACTACCGCCCTTGATGACCGTATTAACCATCTCGAATCATCTGGAAAAACTGATAAAACGGCATTGACATCACCCGATTCTGAACAGATCCATGCTTTTGAAAACCGCATCATCACCCTTCAACAGCAAGTTGAAGCACTCCAAAATCAGCCAAAGGCAAGTGAAGCTTCCGGACAATTAGAACAATCCCAAGCCTTTGAGAAAAACTTTAATCAACTTGCTTAAACACAAAAAATAATAAAAACGACACTCATTTTCTGGCGTTTAAAGAACAAAGCACTTTCCAATGCTCCTTACGCATCCGAATTGACAGCCTATAAAACGGTCAGCAAATCGGGTGAAACCTTGTCCCTCCTGGAAAAATATGCTGACCACGGACTAAAAATTTTGGAAAGGATGCCCGAAGAAGGATCTCCCGCCTCTTTAGAAAATGAGACTGCATCTTGGTGGGATCGCGTTAAAACAACTGCACGATCTCTTATAAAAATTGAAAAAGTTGATGTCCCTGTTGCGCAACCTGTTTCTTCTGTTCAAGACCGTCAAATGATTGAAGACCTTCTCTCACAGATTGATCAAAAATTGGCCCAACAGCTTGACGCAGCTCTACCTGGAGATGTATTAAAATGATTCACTTTTTACGCGGTTTTATTTTCTTTATAAAGTTATCCATCATTGCCGCCATCGGCGTGCTTTTAGCCCAGCATCCCGGCCAAGCGCACCTAACCTGGTTTGGTTACAAAATTGATATGAGTATTGGCTTGTTGCTCGCAGCTATTTTACTGAGCACCGCAGCAATCCTTCTTCTCGCAGGAGCCTGGCGATCCCTCTGGCGCTTACCTGTTATCTGGGCAGAACGACGGAAGAAACACCGAGCGCGCAAAGGTCAAGCTGCTTTAATAGAGGGCATCAGCGCTATTGCAGCCGGTGAATTTTCTGAGGGTCGCCGTCTTGCAAAACGAGCCATTTCCTTCAATCCACAGCAACCCTTAAATCTATTTCTTGCTGCACAAAGTGCTTATATGTCTGGAAAATTTGAGGAAGCAAATTCATATTTTCTTCAGATGACCAAAAACCAGGAAACAATGTTTCTTGGGTTGCGTGGGCAAATTGTGCATGCCCGCCTCACAAATAACTGGGAGCAAATGCGCCACCTTCTTCAGGAAGCCATGAATAATCGCCCCAAGTCTCCCTGGGTCTTGCAACAATTGTTAGAACTTGACTTGCGCTTAGGTTCTTTTGATAAGGCCAGCATGATTGTTGAACAAATGCAGCTCCGTCAATTAATCACCAAACCAGAAAGCCGCCGCAGGCAAGCCTTGATCCACTGGATGAAAGCTGAAGCTGCTGAAATAGCCGGAGATGAAGTCTTGTTTGCCCAAACCGCAGCGAGCGCTCACTTTGAAGCGCCTGAAATCTCAACCATTGCCGTCCGGTTGGCAAAACACTACCACAAAATCGGCAAAAGCTCTAAAGGACAAAAGATACTGATGGGTGGCTATGCCCATTGCCCTCATCCTGATTTTGCGGACCAGTTACTCGCTTTGAACCCGGACACGCCGCCTCTTGATCATTATCGCGAGATTGAAAAGCTCGTTGAGGGGGCCCCCAACCATCCGGAATCACTTTATATTATGGCAAGGGCCGCAAAAGCTGCGAAGCTTTGGGGACAGTCCCGTCATCACCTGACCTTGTTGAAAGGAATCTTATATTCTCAACGCCTGTGCCGTTTAATGGCAGAATTAGAGGAGGCCGAAAATCCTCATCAAACAAATCGATCTCATGAATGGCGGGAACGGGCAATAGCAGCACCACCAGATCCTGCCTGGGTCTGTGGAAATTGTCACACAACCACAGCAACTTGGCATCCCATTTGTCCATCTTGTGAAGGATTTGACCAGATTTCCTGGGCCTCTCCCACAACATCAACCGGTACAGGCCAGAAGGAAAATACCCCACTGTTGGGGTGATTGGGAGTTTTTTTAAGATATGATTATTTATTTCAAGGAAGTAACGAATGCTCGCTCCTAACCTTTCAGATAATACATCAGAGCGGCCCTATACGCTCCACTCCCTTGATATTTTGGGAAGCCCCTTGCAAGGGAAGTTTGAACGCATCACCCGGTTGGCCAGAAATTTATTTGAAGTCCCGGTCGCTTTCATCAGTTTAAATGATGACCAACGTCTTTTATTTAAATCTCTCCTTGGAACAGATATTGTTGACATATCCCATGTCGAATCATTTTGCGAACATGTTTTTTTTACCGAAGAAATTTTTACGGTTCCAGAAACATCTATGGATGAACGGTTCTCTAAAAATCCTTACGTAACCGGAGAGCCTCACATTCGCTTTTATGCAGGCTATCCAATTCAATTGAACCACCAGAAACTGGGAACAATTTCTATTGTGGATCATAAACCACGGTATTTTCCTCCCGACCAACTTTTATTACTGAAAGATGTTGCCGCTCTTATTGAAACAGAAATACAAAATTTTGCCATATCCTCAGATAAAGGCAAACTCGCCTTAGATCTTGACCAAGCCCGCCTCGCTTCTATGATTGATCCTTTAACCAGCCTATGGAACCGCCAAGGGATATATAATATCTTAAAACACCGTATGGACGAATACCTCTTAAATGGCTCAAGCTTCGCCGTCGCCATTCTTGATATTGATAATTTTAAAATTATTAATGACACTTACGGTCACGAATCGGGAGACCAAACCTTAAAGGCCATCGCTAATATACTCATTGAGGGATGCCGCGAAACCGATGCCGTTGGAAGATGGGGCGGCGAAGAGTTCCTAATTCTCATCAATGAACCAAACATCAATTACGTAGCTGAAATTGCAGAGAGAATCCGGTCAACCATTGAAACACAAAAAGTTTCTCTTCTTTTCGATCCGCCCTTAGATGTCACCGTCACCATTGGCCTTTCAAGTATTGCACCCTGGACATACCCAACCTTGGAAGAGATGATCAACAAAGCTGACCAAGCCCTTTATCAAGGCAAAAGAGGGGGGCGGAACCGAGTTGTAAAAGTGTAAAAATTCCCGTTTTCAAAATCATACTTCCCTTAACGAATAATTAACCAACTATCCCTAAACTTAGAAATATAAGGTTCTTTTTTAATTGGGGTAAAATCATGAAATATCATTCAAAATCTTTAAAATACAGCCTGTTGACGGCAAGCTTCCTACTAGCTAGCTTGGGTGCCGCCGAAGCGAAATGTCCCCCACTAGGTCGAGATGATGTAAGGGACATTTGCCGATGGGAAGTGCTTGGTAAGCTACCCGGCGTTCAGGCAGGAAAAAAAACAATTGGCAACGTTACCCTACAAAACATCGGTGAATGTGGGGAAAAAAAGTCCATTACCGAGTTCTTCAAGAAAAACCCTCAAAAGACTTTCTATGTTGGTAATGTTGCCAAAGATCTTCATAATCCATCAAAAATATATTGTATATATAATATAGATAACCATCTGTTAAAGTTTGGCGCTACAGGGATTAACCTCCAAAAAGAAAATGTAAAGCCGGAAGAGCCAGCTGTATCGCATACTACGGAAGAGGCGCACCCTGAAACCCATCCTAAAAAACCAAAGACAGTTCACGGCTTTGACATGACAACAGGCAAGATGGGAGAAGTGAGCATCCAAAACCAGCCCGTAAAGGAAAGTACTGTACGCGCACACCCCCCTCAAACGACTCAACAACATCCAAGCAAACCCCTAAGGCGTCCCCTTCCCGAAACTCCTGATACGACTACAGAAGAAAGGAGGCCACCAAATTATCCACCACCAAAGGCTCCTAACCAAGCGCCACCCCGCCCTTCAATGCCCGTTCCATCTGATAACCAATAGGCTTCAGGCACCTTGGGTTTGTGAAAGTTTTTTGAGGCCAGTATGCTACCAATACTGGCCTTACTTTAAGTTGCTTCAAAAGATAATGTGGCGTATATTCTGTTTAAGCTTTAATAAACCTTTCTATAGAAAAATAAAATAAATTCTCAGGAGGCAATCCAATGCGGCGTATCATTTATGGATTTCTGGGATTCTTAGGGATACTTTTAGGAATAGCCCTTATTGTTCCTTTCTTTCTCAATCTCAATGATTACAAACCACAAATTCAGGAGGAAGCCAAAAAAGCAATTGGACGTGACGTCCTCATTGACGGCAACCTTTCCTTATCATTGCTTCCAAGCCCCCAACTCACCATTCACAAGGTCCGTATCGTCAATATTAAAGGTGGGACACCTCGAGATTTCTTAAGCGTTAAACGGCTCCACATTGCAACAAGTCTTCTGCCGTTATTAAAAAAACACGTGAAAGTCAAATCTCTTGAACTGGACCAGCCGGAAATTTTTCTTGAAAAGCTTAAAAGTGGCCAAACGAATTGGACTTTCCCTGTTCTTTCTGAACCTTCACTTCCTTCCCCCTCCTCTGCGTCTCCAAATTTTGAGGTTGATTTTGAAAAAATGAAAATAACCGATGGACGCCTCATTTATCTAACAAACGGGCAAGAAATTAAAATTCAGAACATCAATACCCATGCTAAAATGGCGAGCCTCAAAGGGCCCTATTCTGTCGAAGGAACCTTATCTGCTTATGACCAAGATATTAAGGTAGATGGACATTTCGGGACATCCGCAGACCCCGAGCACGTCACTTTAAAAGTTCAGGTTGATAAAGCAGCGTCTACTGTTGACGGAAAAATGTCTCTGTCCTCCCTCACTTTTAAAGGCAACCTGAAAGCCGAAGCCGATCCCCGGATGTTTAATAAGGACAAACCTTCTCCAATCCTTACAGGAATACTTCAGATAAATGCCGATGTTGTCGCAACTGTCGACGGGATCTCTTTAAACGATGCCAAATTTGATATTGGCTCGGCCCATCCAACTGGCGACCTCAAAGTCCTCATGAAAAATGGATTGCGCATTGAAGGAACCCTTAAAAATTTACCCGGCCAGACTCAAGGGACTTTCGCCTTAGCGCCTTCTGACCAAGGCTTGAAGGGAACAATAAAGGCAACTGTTCCCCATGGCAAAGAACTTTTGAACTGGTTGATGATTGACACGCAATCTATTCCACCTGGAATGCTGGGTGATCTCACATTATCCACACGTTACACGTTGGGTGATGCCATAAGCCTTGAAGATCTCACCCTGATGGTTGGAGGCGCAAAACTCCAGGGAGATGCTTCTTGGCAAAGCCAAAAGAGCGGCCATTTGATGGTTGTTGACTTGGAAACCCCCAAAGTTGAAAACATATTAAAACTCTTAGGTTCCAAAGATCCTAAGCCCTTGGGCGCCAGCAAACTTAAAGGAAAGATACACGTAGGCGCAACATCTGTTCGTTTAACAAGCCTCAAAGGGCATTTAGGCAAAAACCTGAGTTTTGAAGGTGACCTAGCTGTTGATCACAAGAATACAAAGCCTCACATAAAGGCAACCCTTTCCGTCAATTCCATAAGCCTGGATACCTTACTTGCCTCACGCCAACCGCAGGCTTCCCCATTTTCTGATGGTCAAATCTTTCTTGTCTCAACAAAACACAAGCAAAAGCAAAAGCACTCTGATTCTGCTCATCCCCGCTCTGACTCCAGGTGGTCAAACACCCCTCTCGACTTTAGCTTCTTACATAAATTTGATGGACAATTTGATATCACTTCGTCCCAATTAAGTCAGAAAGATATTGTGGTGACGCATCCGAAATTAATCGCCAAAGTTCAAAATGGCCGCCTGGATATTACATCTTTGACAGGCTCTATTTATGGGGGACTGTTCCGCGGAAGCGGTCATGTAACAGCTGACAACACAATGCATTTTCATATCCTTTTGCAAGATGCCAATCTGAAGCAGCTTTTTTCCCAAGGATCAAATATTAAAATTGTTGGTGGGAAATTAACCTTTTCCAGTGGCCTGTCCACCCATGGAAAAAGCATGGCTGGAATGGTTCAACATCTAGCAGGCCTCGTTAATATAACAGCAAAAGATGGTGTGATTAATGGATTTGACCTTCAGGCTATTAGCCAACGTTTGGGCAATCTCCAAAACCTGCAATCTGTTCTCGGGCTCTTAAACACATCCATGGGAAAAGGGCAAACCCATTTCTCCAGCTTTAAAGCTGACCTTGCCTTCACGCAAGGGGTTGGGAAAATTCAGTCAATGAATTTGATTGCCCAAGGTGGACAAGGTCAGGCTTCGGGACAGATTGACCTGCCACACTATACGGTGGATATTCATTCAGAGTTCCGTTTAACCGACCACCCGAAACTCCCGGCTTTTCATATGCACCTCTCAGGGCCTATCGACAACCCGTCACGGCAATTGGATACAGCCGCCTTGCAAAAACACTTGGTAGAAAACGTCTTTAAAGGGGTCATCGACAAATTGGGTAAAGGTAACTTTAAGCCAGCGGATATGCTGGGCTCCATTCTAGGAGGCGGCAATGGAGAGCAAGCTGCCACCCCTCAGCAGGATAAAGGTCGCGTGATCGATAAGCCTGAAAAAATCGTGAAAGACATTTTTAAGGGACTATTTTAGAAATACGAAGAACAGCTGAAGCTATTAATCAATCGTTAACAGATATAAATTAATCTTTAAATTACAGGTAGGTTTAACCATCTAGCCAACATGAGGAGCCAATGAAAAACATTAAAGAAGCATTGATATCCTTTCGTGAGAGACTGCGGTCTTTTCTAAAGACAATCAAGCGTATTGCACGCTCAAGAATTATCAAGGTTTCCAAGGTCGGAGGTTCTTTAGGGGCATTTACCGTTTCGTTTATCGTTGTTCTCATTTGGGCTGTGACGGGACCATATTTTGATTACTCCGATACATGGCAATTGGTGATCAATACAGGCACAACAATTGTGACGTTCCTCATGGCTTTCAGCATTCAGTTCTCTCAAAACCGTGACACGAAACAAATCACCATGATTCTAAAGTCCCTTATGAAACAAAATGAGGACTTAAGAGATCAATTAGCAGCTATTGAGCAGGAAATGGATGAAGACAATTAGACATTAATGTTTAATACTGTTCCTGCTTTTCATTGCCTTTTGACCATAAATATGATTTAAGTAGCCTAAAGGAAGGGTGCAAGCCCTCTTCTTCATCTTTTTGTTTTAATAGAGAAATTAGATTGATTATGCCCAACGTTTGTCAAACGGATTTAAAAGAAGTTGCTCCCCTTAACAACGCCCCCTTGGTTATTACGTTCGGATGCCGTCTCAACACTTACGAATCACAAGTTATGAAAGAACTTGGTCAAACGGCCGGTTTAACAAACTCTATTATTATTAATACGTGTGCTGTGACAGCTGAAGCAGAACGTCAAGCCAAACAAACCATTCGCCGTTTGCGACGGGAACACCCAAATGCAGAAATTATCGTCACCGGATGCGCTTCACAGATTAACCCCCAGTCTTACGCGGATATGACTGAAGTCAGCCGCATCATCGGTAATGATGAGAAAATGAAGCTCTCCAGCTACCATCCGGATACAAATCATGATCGGGTTTTGGTGAATGACATTATGACTGTCCGGGAAACAGCGGGACACCTGGT
Source organism: uncultured Candidatus Finniella sp. (assembly GCA_964641635.1). GTDB lineage: Bacteria > Pseudomonadota > Alphaproteobacteria > Paracaedibacterales > VGCI01 > VGCI01. Next base: position 25,587 of record CAZXMD010000001.1, read on the forward strand.
CTCCGGTTTTGAAGGAAAAGCACGGGCTTTTGTCCAGGTGCAAAATGGCTGTGACCACCGCTGTACATTTTGTACAATCCCTTATGGCCGCGGCAATTCTCGCAGCGTTGCTATTGGGGAAATTGTAGCCCAAGTAAAATCCCTTATCCAAGCTGGCTATCAAGAAATTGTGATGACGGGTGTTGATATCACAGCTTATGGCGCAGACTTACCGGGTTCTCCAACATTGGGACAGATGATTCGGCGCTTATTAGCTCTTGTACCTGACTTAAGCCGCTTGCGTTTGTCTTCTTTAGATCCGGTTGAAATGGATGATGACCTTTGGCAGCTCATCGCTCAAGAGCCCCGTTTATTGCCCCACCTCCATATGAGCTTGCAAGCAGGGGATGATATGATTTTAAAGCGCATGAAGCGTCGCCATTTGCGGGCGGATGCCATCGCATTTTGTGAAAAAGCACGAATTTTGCGACCTGATGTTGTATTTGGGGCCGACCTGATTGCCGGATTTCCAACAGAAACGGACGAAATGTTTGAGAATACTTTGCGCAGCATTGACGATTGCGGTTTGACTTACCTGCACATTTTTCCCTACTCCTCCCGCCCCGGTACGCCTGCCAGCCGTATGCCCCCTGTTCCGGGACCCATAATCAAGAAGCGTGCCGCGCTTTTACGTCAAAGGGGTGCGCAAGCCTCCCATCAATTCTTCCAATCCTGCTTGGGACAAGAAACCAGCTTCTTGGTGGAGTCCACAGAAAAAACCAAAGGTGGCATCGTTGTCCGCGGTAAAACAGACCATTTTGCTCCAATTCACCTTGAAACCACCCGAGAATTTGCCGTAGGATCAGTCATTAAGGCACATATTATTGAAGCAACATCTGACGGATTAAAAGGAAAAGAGATCGAATGAAAGATGGTGCAGAATCTCTCGATCAGGAAAAAGGAGGATGGTGGTCCCGCCTCAAACAGGGGTTAAAGCGTTCTTCAGACAAACTAGGCGACGGCTTAAAGACGATTTTTGTATCTCGCAAGCTCGATCAAAGTACGCTAGAAGAGTTAGAAGACCTGTTGATTACTAGTGATCTGGGCGTAGAAACAGCTGCTCGTCTGACGGGAGAACTTGGCAAACAACGTCTCGACCAGGATGTGGAACTTGAAGAAGTCAAAACCTTTCTCGCAAGCGCAATTGAGACCATTTTAAACCCGGTTGTCCAGCCCCTTTCCCTTGATCAGTCTCACAAGCCCCATGTTATTTTGGTCGTTGGCGTAAATGGCAGCGGAAAAACAACAACCATGGGAAAACTGGCCAAGCAATGGAAAGACGACGGTGTTTCCGTTATGATGGCGGCCGGCGATACGTTTCGGGCGGCAGCGGTTGAACAGCTCCAGGCCTGGGGACAACGGGTGGGTGTCCCCGTGATCTCAGGCGCTTCCGGAGCGGACGCCGCAGGTCTTGCCTATGACGCCCTGACAAAAGCGAAAGAAAACGGCGCTGATGTTCTTTTGATTGACACCGCGGGGCGCCTTCAAAATAAAGCCCATCTCATGGAAGAGTTAAAAAAAATTCAGCGTGTTCTGAAGAAAATTGATGAAACAGCTCCCCACAGTACGCTCTTAATTCTCGATGGCACAACGGGTCAAAATGCCCATAGCCAAGTTCAAACCTTCAAGGAAATCATAGGGCTAACAGGCCTTATCATCACCAAGCTCGACGGCACGGCCCGCGGCGGCGTTGTTGTTTCCCTGGCTCAAAAATTCGGACTACCCATCCATGCGATCGGAGTCGGAGAATCTGCGGATGATTTGCGCCCCTTTACGAGCCATGAATTTGCGCGTAGCCTATTAGGACTAGAGGATTAAAAGCTAACTGCATAGTTAGCGCGACATTAAGACTTCTCACCCGCCATTACGCTTATTCTTATGGCGGGCAAGAGGTAGCCATAGGGTAGCAAATCATAATGCAAAAAGAGATACGATATTTAACGGGATTCAGCAGGTAAGCATGGCAAAAAACGATACCAACAAAGTACCCGAAGAGACCTATTTTCCAGGTGTTACGGGAGTTGTCGCCTACACGGATGCCTCCAAAGCCGTTAAAGCCATAGAAGATATTTACAACAAAAACAGCGCCCTGATCCATGATGCCTTTCAACGCCTGCTCGAAGGGGAGGACGTGCCGGAATCTTTGCTGGCGGAAGCAACCTATCCTTATGTTGGAATTCACGTCACCCAGAAAGATTTGAACCTTGACGCCCGGTTGTCCTATGGCATTGTTGTAGAGGCTGGCATTTATGGCGGCACTGTTACCCGTCCTGACATTTTTAAACGGTACTATCATGATCAGATCAGCCTCCTCATGGAGCGGCACAAAGTCCCTGTCTATGTAGGCGCAAGCAACTGGCCTATTCCCCTGCCCTTTGCTATGGATCATACGCCTGCTCAACTAGATCCAAAAAGCTTAGATATGGGACAGCTCTGGCAAATGCAAACAGGATTTGCTCTGCCAAATTTAACACGAGTTAACGATGACATTGCGAATTGTACCTATCGCCCCGGAACACATGGAACGAAACCTGTTTCCATGTTTAGCGGCGAGCGTGTTGATTATTCCCTGCATCGCCTTCACCATTACACCGGGACTTCTCCGGACCATTTCCAGGACTTCGTCCTGCTCACCAATTACCAGCGCTATCTTGATGAGTTTGTGGCTTTTGGTTTGGAGCAAATCAAAAACTCCTCAGAATATGAAGAACTGGTCGTTCCCGGGAACGCCATCTACCGTCGCGGAGATGAAGCCATCAGCTTGCCTAAAAACTTGCCCCAAATGCCAGCTTATCACTTAAAAAGAAAAGATGGGATGGGCATTACGTTTATCAATATCGGGGTTGGTCCCACCAACGCCAAAACCATCACGGACCATCTAGCGGTTTTGCGCCCCCATTGCTGGTTGATGCTGGGGCATTGCGCTGGTTTGCGCTCCACCCAGGCATTGGGCGACTATGTCCTTGCCCACGGGTATGTGCGGGAAGATAACGTTCTAAACCAGGATCTGCCCACCTGGATTCCGGTGCCACCCATTGCTGAAGTTCAAGTAGCCCTCCAGCAGGCCGTTCAGAATATTGCCCTTAAAAAAGAAGCCTTGAAAACAGGCATGCGCACGGGCACGGTCGTGACGACGGACAACCGGAATTGGGAACTACGGTCTGATGAAATTTATGAGCGGTTCCGCCAGAGCCGCGCCGTTGCCCTTGATATGGAATCTGCAACAGTCGCCGCCAACGGGTTCCGCTTTAGGGTTCCTTATGGCACGCTTTTGTGTGTGTCGGATAAACCCATTCACGGAGAAATCAAATTGCGGGGCATGGCGAATAATTTTTATAACGAACGGGTCAACCAGCATTTGCGCATTGGCCTTGAAGCCATCCGGTTGCTGCGCTCCCAGGGGGTTGACCAGCTTCACTCTCGCAAGCTCCGTGGCTTTGACGAACCCCCGTTCCGGTGAGGGTTCATCCCTGATTGACCTTTTTCTTAAAATAGTTTTTTCGCTTCAGCAAAAATCCTATTAACGGCTTCTGCATCATGTACTTTTTTAGCGGGCTCCCTGTTAAGATCTTTCGTCAATTTACACATTTCAGTTAATTGAGCTTCAAATGTAGATAGTGTTTTGGCTTTAACTTTATCTTTAGTCCCTTTAACCTTTTCCTGAATCCTTGTAAGGACAGCCTGACAAGATGTACCATCCAACGTACCTGTTGCAGATGAAGCTGTGCTAAACTGTTCGGGCTTATACTCAATATCATGCTCAGGATCGTTGCGAATTTCAGGCTTGTCAAAGCCTGTATTCTTTTGTAGCCTCGCCAAAAGCTCATGGGCCCCAAAAGCATGTTCTGCTAACGGTTCCAGCAAACCTATCCGTTTTTCGAGGGCACCTATTAATTTTTCGAGACCTTCGATCTTTTCTTTCATATGTTTAACTTTAATGCCTTTCCCCTCGTTTAAGGCGAACATCTCCTCTGCCGTTATTCCTTTTCCGCCAGCGCCAGTAACATGATGCTCTGATGGTTTCTTTTCCAGGTGGGATGATGTTGTTGGTAAGGGCTGAGTTGGCCGCTGCGGAGCCTTCGTTGATGGTTGCTTTTTCAATTCGGAAGGCCCTACTGTAGACGGGGTTTTTTCTAGCGGTGGCCTTGAAAATGCCATTGCCTGCCTTCTTTGCATTGGAGGTTTTGACCCCTGTTTTTCTAGCTGGGTTTGCTCCTCATCGCCTTTGCTTTTTTCTGGTTCCACAGGTAAAGGCTGTGGCTGGGGTTTCTGGGGAAGGCCACGTCTCGAAGGAGGAGTTGGCCTTGTAGTCTGCGCGGAGCCTTGTGGCTTGGCCTTCATACAGGCATCTATGGAACCGAGATTGCTAGCGCAATTGGTTTTACATATCTCCTGTTTTGTCGCATCAGCGCAGGAAACATTGGTACACTCTTTCAGACACCTTACAAGCCCCCACTCGTCTCCCTGAACGCTTGCCTGTAAACACACCACACTGATAGATGCCAAAAGTAATTTTTTCGCTGACATATTGATTCTCCTTAAAATAACGGCTCCATATAAAAATTGTATCGAAGAATCATTAAAAAATTCCTAACCTACCAGTTTGTTTTATGTTTGCTCGGACTGTAGCTTGTCCCTGTTTGATGGTCAGAGCGAAATCCCGCCTCATCTCCCCAATGGATCTCTGCCTTTTCTGCTTTAGCTCGCGCAGCAATCTTGGGATAGGTGTCTTCTAGCCAGACTTTTACGGCTTTATCTTGACGCTCATAGGCACGACGAAGAGGTTTTTGAGGCGTAAAGCCCCATCTTTTTAGATAATTGCCAACACTACGAATCGATAATTTTATAGAAAATCGACGTTCAATCAGAGTGCCAACGGCCTCGCGGGTCCAAAGTGCAAAAGGCATCTTAAGTTGGTCCGGACAGCGATCTTTGATCATGTTGACGATTGTCGCGCATTGATGCGGGGCGAGAAGCCTCTTATACATAGAGCGACGTCCGCGCTTCTTCTTTAGAATGGATCCTTCGCCTTGCTTCAGGTAGGCTGAAACCCAGTTGCTGACAGACACACGAGTAACTCCCAAAAGCTCAGCTGCAGCGGTTCGTGATTGCCCCCCGTCCAAAACCATTTTAATGGCTCTTAGCCTTATAGCTTCCTAGGCATCCGGACTCAGCTTACGGGTATCAACTAATTTCATCCATTAGATATATTACATTTAGCTCGCTTCGTAAAATATTTTATTGCCGGAGTAATAGCATTAAGCACAACGCAAACTCAGCAATTGCTTATGGCGTGTATTGAGGTGCGCGAGCAACAGCTTATTATGTTTTTTAGCGGCAGACCCATTTGCATAGTCATACCCCGCTGAACGTAATGTAATAAATTTAACTCCGTTCTCAATCAATCTTGCCATCAACTGCTCATCTACATAATCGGCCACAAAGCAACTAACTCCGGCGTACCCTATGGCTTTATCTGCGCTTCTTAAAGTAAGCCTGTCCGATATAAAACAAAGTTCATGTTTCCCCTGATTAGCGTTGTTGATGTGCTTTTTTTCGAAGGACTTCGTGCTATAAATAATAATTTTCATAATTCATTGTCTTTCTATAGATAAATACAATTTACATCGCCGCAACAATGCGACTTTATAAAAAAAATTATTTAAAAAATACTTTAATTTTTACGTAAATTTAAGGTTTAAAGTCTGAATTCAGTGCGAAAGCGTTTAACCAGCTTGATTTATTTGAAGAATAGGATTGCATAATCAACAATCAAAATCACCCACTAACATCGAAACTTGTTGAATTATGAAAAATGGAAAATACTTTAAATGATCAATAGCTTCTTAGAAAAATATTTTTTGAATGGTTTTTAGTAATTTTATTCTACTTTACTCCTTCTTTTTTGTGGTATATCAAAATAGAAAGTTGTGCCTTTATCAACCTCTGATTCAACCCATATTTTACCACCATAATCCTCAACTATTTTTTTACAAATTGCCAACCCAATCCCCACACCTGTGTAGTCTTTCGATTTATTGAGCCTCCCAAACAACTTAAAGAGCTTTCCTTTAAAGTTCAGATCAATACCTATCCCATTATCCCTAACGAAAAATCTATACCCGGATTTATAAGTTTTAAAACCAATATGGATTTCAGGCTTTTGTTGATGTCTAAACTTGAGAGCATTAGAAATAATATTTTGAAATAAATGGTAAATTTTGAACTGATCTCCTATAATTGTCGGCAGTACATCATGGGTGATGGTGGCGTTAAACTCTTCGATAGAAGCTTTCAACTCCTCTATTATTCTTGTAATGAGAAATTCACAGTTCACGGACTCTATATTATGAGCTTCATTCGATATTTTGGCATATGAAAGTGTACTCTCGATCATTTTTTGCATTTGCTGAGAACCATCAAGGATATATTCAAGATATTTTCTACCTTCTTCATCGATTAAGTCTTTAAAACGCTCGGAAAATAGGGTAGAAAAGCTAAAAACAATTCGTGCAGGCTCCTGTAAATCATGCGAACAAATATGTGCAAAATTCTTAAGATCTTCATTCGCAATCTTTAATTTTTGAACTGTATTTTGCAGTTTTGCCTTTGAATTATAAACCTCCGTAACGTCTTGGTAACTACAAACGACATACCTCTCAGAGTTTTGACTTTCAAAAGTTACTTTTTGAATCACGTAAGTTCTTTGCTTTTGAGAAAGGAACCTTTGGCTTTTTCCTTGGAAAAAACCACATTCTAACGTTCTTTCGTTTTCTTTGATAACAATATCGGCTTCACGCTTTGAGTAAAGTTCTTGGGGAGTATGCCCGAGTAATTCTTTTTCAGTCTTAGAGAATTTTTCACAAAAAGCCTTATTTACGATTACGAATCGATGGTGGTCATCCGACACACACATAGGGTCAGGAGATATGTCAATAACTGCCTTTAGAAAAGAAATTGCCGCCCGTTGACGGTCGGTTACATCGAAGATGAGAATAAAAAATCCTTTGGGTTCTAAGTTCTCCTTTATGTCAGGAATAAGGACGATTTCTTCATATTGAAGAATATTTGTTGATAAAACGACTTTGTTGTCAAATTTCGTAACTTGGCCTGAGAGGACTTTATTGACATGGGGTTTTATAAATTCATACACTTTGTCTGAATCTAGTGATTTTAAAGAATGCCCCAGAAGCTTCTCTGATCCACCCTCTAACCATTCCATATATAATTTATTACTAAAGTGGTATTTTAGATTTCGATCAACATAAGCTATGCTAACGGGTAAAGTATCAAGAATTTCACGAAATTTTTGTTCGTTTTCCAGCGCTGACAGCTGTAATTTTTTGATGCGCGTCACGTCGGCAAAAGTAATAATAACCCCTGAAGTTTTACCTTCTGATGTTCTATAAGCGCGGCATTTTCTCAAATACCAATTCTTTTCTTCCGTCTCAACTTCTTGCTCAATTGAGCTATTTGTTTCTAAAATCTTTTGGGCATCGCTCATCAAAGTCCCATCAATAAACCGCATGGTAATATCTTTAAGGGGACGGCCCAGATCAGAGTCTCTCAGATTAAACATTTTAACAGCTTCAGGTGTAAACCGCTTGAGACGCAGCTTATGGTCTAAAAATATTGTCGCAATATCTGTACTTCTGAGTAAATTAACCAAATCATTATTGGTTTTATTTTGTTCTTCTATTTTTTCCTGAAGTTCGGAATTAACAACAGTCAACTCTTCATTGAGAGACTGCAATTCTTCTTTAGATGTTTCCATTTCCTCATTTGTGGCTTGCAATTCCTCATTAACTGATATGATTTCCTCATTATAAATTTTAAGCTCTTCGTTCGACTCCTTCAGATCTTCAATCGTATTTTGTAAGTAAGCTCGTGCATCCTTCAACTCCCGCTCAAGGGTTTTGATCAATAAATTTCCCTTAAATCCCTTCTCTTGAATCTCAGGATTTTTGAATTTTTCCATCTCTTTGAAAGTCACAATAAAAAGATCATGACCAGGTGCTTTTTTAAGAATTGATATTTTAAATTCGACCCAGTACGGCTCTTTAAGAGCTTCTATATAGGTGCTATCTATAACATAGTCTTTTTTACTTTGAAGGAGAGTTTGGAGCGCCTTTTTAATTTTTCCTCCTAAGCCCTCTCGTGCCATCATCAGCAAATTTAGGCTGGGTGATCCCTCAGGAACTTTAAGATATTGGCCCGTAGGACCAAAGAAATATATGACTTCAAATTTAACATTGATGAGGACTGAAGTAGGAACATACTCTTCTAGAAGTTGCTGTTTTGCGCGTTCATAAAAAGTTCGCTGGGTTTGTGGTATGAGAAATTGAGAATGTGAAATTTGAGTGTTGCTCACTCCCTGGGAGTTGCTGATCTTAGAAGCAATTTTATCTCCTGAAGAAGATAAAATACGCTTAAATATATGATCTTTCTTGGACACAATCTCAAAAAGAGTATCTTCTCGATTAATAGTTTCTGAATTTCCTAAAAACAAATAACAGTTTTTCCTCAATGCGAAATGAAACAGCTTTATAATTTCCTTCTGGATCTCTGAGTCAAGGTAAATAAAGAGATTACGGCATGAAATAAGATCGAGTTTAGAAAATGGAATATCTCTCAAAAGATTATGGTGAATGAACAATATATGTTGCCGAACATCATTTTTAACAACATAATTTTTCCCATTTTTATCAAAAAATTCTGCCAAACGTTCTGCCGATACATTGTTCTGGATATTACTGGGATAAATACCTTTACGAGCAATCTCAAGAGCCTCTTCATCAATATCTGTGGCAAAAATTTGTAGTTTCTTATTAATTTTTGCAAGGGAACATTGTTCCATTAATAAAATAGCAATGGAATACGCTTCCTCACCTGTCGAACATCCAGGTATCCAAACTCGGAAGGGCGTCTCTGGATCTGTGATAAGGTTGGGATTTATCATTTCGGCAAGCGCTTCAAAGCATTTAGGATTACGAAAAAAACTGGTCATTCGAATTAGTAAATCCTTACGCAATTTGTTTGCTTCCGAAGGATGATTTTCCAAAAAGTGATAGTAATCAGAGTAGCTATTAAGGTGGTTCGCCTCTATGCGTCTTTGAATCCGCCTCTTAATACTTGGTTTTTTATAAGAGGAAAAATCATCTTTTGTCTTTGTTTTTAAAAGATTTAAAATAAGGATGAGACCACTAGCATCTTTTTCATCTGCTCCAAAATCATAACTTTCTGCATCTATAATATGTTCTGTATTAAGAACAAGTTTGGCGCTATGTTTAATCAAAATATCAGGGATTTTCTCAACTGGCAGAACATGATCAGCCAGCCCCCTAGAGATAACATTTTGAGGCATGGTGCTAAATTCTGTGCTCGTGGGATCTTGAGCAATGACAAGACCACCATTGTCTTTAATTGCTTTACAACCTGCCCCACCATCATTACCCGTCCCTGAAAGAATGATGCCAATCGCATTCTGCTTTCTAGCCTCGGCTAATGAAGAGAAAAAAACATCAATTGTCGTTCTTATGCCTTTTACTTCTGGGGTGGTTTTGAGGTAAAGCATACCACCTTTGATTTTTAAAAATTTGTTGGGAGATATAACGTAGACATGGTTAGGTTCTACCTGCACGCTTTCTTTAACTTCGATGACCTTCATAGGCGTACAACGAGATAATATAAGAGAAGTAAGGCTTTCATGATGAGGAGCAAGATGTTGAACCATAACAAAAACCAACCCCGTATCTATCGGCAGTGAAGAAAGAAGTATCTTAAAACTCTCAAGCCCGCCTGCAGAGGCTCCAACGCCAACCACGATGGGTAGATTTCCAGAATTGCTCATTGCCATACCTCCTCACAAGAGACTTTTGCTTAGTCTCTTTTAAAATTATTACCCTCACAGGTTTTTTTAATTTGTTGTTTTATGTAATTATTAACGTCCAACTGAGCCCTTTAAATCTTTATTTATTGGTTGACTCTGGGTCAGTTCGGGGGTCGTTGAGTTGAGTCTGGGAAGGACGACAACAGAAGACCAGTAATGAATAAGCGACTGGATTTGACTTTTAAAATGGTCAAGGTCGCCTGACTTACAAATATAGCCACTGGCATGCTTCCTATAAACGTCAATCATTTCATCTCTTTTTAAGCTATTCGTAATAACTATAACAGGAATATCTTGAATTCTTGAATCTCGTTTTATCTCTTTAAGAACCATATGCCCATCTATCTTTGGGATATTAAGATCAAGAATAATAATATCAGCTCGTGCAAATAGGGGGGTATGCTGGGTTCCGCGCAAGAGTTCTAAAGCTTGCTGACCATCATGAACAGCATAAACATTGCTTGGGTTGGAGGAAGTTCCTATAAATTTTCTAATGATAAACTCGTCGGCTGGATTATCTTCTACCAGTAAAATATTTATTTCTGCATGGTTTACTATTGAAATGGCGCCTAAATCCAAAAATTTTGCAGTTAATTGAGCATCATAATTAAAGTCTTGGAAGAAGAAATCAGGAGAGACTTTAAAAATCTGACTTAGTTTATATAAAACTTCGACAGATGTCCTATTTATCCCCCGTTCATAATTTTCAACTTGGGGAATAGAAACTTCTAATTTTTGGGCCAAATCAGAAAGTGTCATGGCCGCCCTTTTCCGACGATCTTTTATTTTTTTACCAATATGCTCGCTCAAAGGCAAAAAAATCTTCATATGGGACACCTTCCAAAAAGAAAAGAATGATAAAAGGCAGCAAAATCTTAATAAATTTCGGTTTTTTTTACATTCAATTTGAATATTAGCCCCTTTGGCTAAAAAAGCAATGTCCTTATCTGATCATAGGAGCCCCTTTAGAGAGTTCTATTGCAAAGTTGAAAGATTTTGCTAGAGTTCTCCCTATTAATCTTAAGAAGGGGCCGTTATATGCAACCACAAGACTTCAAGTGCAGACAATTCCTATCAACCATAATCCTTCAATGCATGAGATGGTACTTGAGGTATCACACCAGTTATAGGAATTTGGAAGAGATGATGATTGAGCGAGGGGTTGAGGTAGACCACACAACTGTTTATCGTTGGGTCCAACAATATGCCCCTGAATTTGAAAAGAGAATTAGATGGTATACAAGGGGTCGGGCAGCCTCTTAGAGAGTAGACGAGACTTATATCAAGGTCAAAGGCAAATGGAAGTATCTCTATAGAGCCGTTGACAAACATGGTAACACCCTAGATTTTATGCTTTTCTCCAAGCGTAATTATACCTCTGCCCTACGCTTCTTCAGGCAAGTCTTAGCTTCAACAAGACAAGCACCGGAAAAGATTACGACTGACAAGCACTCCCCTTATAATAGGGCTCTTAACAAGTTAAAGCAGAAAGGAGAGATAAAGGTAGATCTCGAACACCGACAACAAAAATACCTGAACAACATTATTAAGCAGGATCACAGACGTATAAAACGTATAGTAATGCCTATGATGGGTTTTAAAAGCTTGAACACTGCTAAGCGAACCATCAAGGATATAGAAGCCATGGCTATGATGACTAAGCAACAATGCGACATGTATGCAAGAACTACCCCAAAACAGGTAAGATTTGTGAACCGCTTATTTCATATTTATACCTGAATTATGTCTAAAATTTGAAAAATCTTTAATCTCCCAGAGAATTTTACCCGGCGCAAATAGTTGCAACACAACCCCTATAAGAAGGAATTTGCAATACGCCCATTACCTGGCGACTTAAAATTTTGTTTTTTCTCAAGAAATATAATTTCTTCTTTCAAATGGCCGCGTGCAGCCTTTAAAAGTCTTTCTTTTAAATGGCGTGATGAACATCCCTGAGAAAAGAAAATATTGAGAAGAGTACTACTTGATAAATCTGATAGTTGCCAATCATCGCAAACAGCTTGAGGACAATATATTACAGGCTCAAGCTGAAGCGGTAGAGGAATAAATTCGTCTTGATAAAAGTTATTTTCCTTTATCCAAGCGCGATTTAAATACCACGCGGCTTTCTTCAAATCGTCAACAACGAAATTCTTATGACTTGCTTTTTCTATATACTTAACAGCACATGCCAAATGATAACTTAAGTTCCAGTCTTCAATAACGTCAATTGATTGAATTGATTGACCTGTAATATTACGTTTGAGGAAATTAATGTAGGATACGTTAAGCATATTACTCTCTAAAAGTTAAGGTGAATACACCAAACCGTTTTCAACAAAAACATCATGTCAAAGCCTCCCGTTTTAAATAATTTCTTTACTTATTATCTTGGACATTTATGCTTTTTTTATTCTTTTTATCCATTGCCACTTGAGGGAGTTATGTTTTCAATCGCAATTTTTATTATTAAAACCAGCCTTAAATTCAATATTTTTTCTTGAATCCCACCATAAGAAAAAGATGTTTAGAAGAAAACTTTATTTTTTATACGCATTTAAAGTTTATGGGAGAGTTATTTATGGCCTTGTTGCATAAATAGGTAAGGATCAGGGTTGAGACTGGGGTTGTTTTAGCTTAATTAGAGGAAAGTACGACCAATTCTCTAGACGCTGCTATTAAAGCAGCATGAGTATCGAAGAGAGAAAGAACTTTAACAAAGCCAATTTTGCCATCGATTTCTAAATTTTTGTTTTGCATGCTCGAAATAATAAAGCTTTTCCAATGTCCAAAAACTTCTTCTTTTGTACGAAACATTGAAAGAAATTTCTCAGCAGCGTCTTATGTTTTCAAATAAACAACGAAAGAAGCGCTATATAACTTGACGACATAGTGTGGCCTCCTGTTTATTAGAGTAAGTGCTTGCAAAAAGCTGAAATAAACCGCATCAGGAAGACTATATAAGAAATGCTTAAATTTTATTGCGACATAAACAATACATTAGAGGTTGTTTCTTACAAAGAAATAGAAAATGGTTCGCATGAGGCGATATGGATAGATTTATTTAATCCCACAAAACAAGATAAAAAAACTCTGTACCATTTACTAAGAACAAACCTACCAGATAGAAAAAAAATGGATGAAATTGAAATATCAAATCGATTTTATCAAAAAAACAACAGCATCTACATTACGGGAAATTTTTTCTCATGTGATCAAAAAATTCAACCTATTACCTTTATATTAATACATAAAATAATTATTACGTTAAGATACGATGATTTTTCATTTTTTGAATATTTTTTCCTTCTTGAAAAAAACAATACAAGCAAACCATACTCTTATGTAAGGCTCTTTGTGGATTTTTTGGAAGCATCTATCGCACAAATGGCTGATAAGCTAGAAGAATCAGAACGTTTGATTGATAAAAGCACTCAAACAATCTTTAGATCACACAGCCTAGAAGAAGGAAATCATAAAAAAATTAATTTTAAAAATATTATCTATGATATTGGAAAAAATGGTGATTTGATTTCTAAAACTAATGAAGCTTTATTAAGTACCAATCGAATTCTGAAGTTTTTCTTATCTATAAAAAGTTTAAAATTTTCAAAGGATGAGTCTAGAAAATTAAAAATATTACTAAATGACATTGCTCCATTAAGTGATCATGCTGCATTCCTAGCAAATAAGGTTAATTTTTTACTAGATGCTTCTCTCGGTATAATCAACGTAGAACAAAATAATATCATTAAAATAGTTTCCGTAGCAGCACTGGTGTTTTTTCCTCCCACCTTAATCGCCAGTATTTATGGTATGAATTTTGCAGTATTTCCTGAATTGCAATGGAGTTTTGGATATCCATTAGCTCTTCTTCTTATGGTTTTATCGGGATTATTGCCTTATTTATATTTTAAATATAAAGAATGGATTTGACAAATCAAAAAGATTTAAAAAAACCAAGAAACTCAAAAGCGCATTCATTAACCGCAGGGCATCGATAATTCAGCTGCCACCTTAATGCTTGCATCAGCAAATTTTTGCAAATTTTTCAAGCTACCATTAACTCTTAAAATTTAACCAAATGCACAAAATGTGTGTTACAAATAAGGATATTGGTTGTGACGTTATCGAGTCACGACAATGTTACCAGAAAAACTAAACTATAATAAATGAAGGAAAATAAGAATTATGTATTTTAACAACAAAAAACTAAAAATTCTAAGCGCTGCTCTGGTATTGATGAGCTTCAACTATATACCAGCACATGCATCCTCTGCAGGCACAATGGAAGCAATCAACAGTGGAACTTCTAATCGCCGCAATATTGTTGGCGTAGAACTTTCTAACCTCACGCCTGCACAAAAAGCAGCCTTGAGCTTCGATGGTGAAGGCGTTTATGTAAGCGCAGTTCTGCCAACACATCCGGCAGATGTTGCAGGTGTTCTTGTAGGTGACATCATTACTAAAATTGGTGATTGGGAAGTTACTGATCTATCCAGTGCACTTGAGAACATGGATGCCTTGGAAGCCGGACAAAAGAGCCTTTTCCAAGTTCATCGTTTGGTAAACGGCAAGCCTGAAAGCCTTACTCTCAATGTATTAGTTGAAAAAGTTCAAGAAAGAGCGATTGGTAAAATTAGCTAATTCGAGACGGATAAAAGAACTTCTGCTCCACATAGTAGGTGGGGCAGAAGCGCTTATTTCATGACGCGCGCCTTGCTTTCACAACAGACAACCAAAACCTTGGAATATACCAAGATCATTCCTCCATTAATTCTTTCATAAACAAAGCATTTGCAAGACCCTTCCATTAAGCTCTATAAGCTCCTCAACGGTAAGGTTTTCAATGTCGACTAAATCTCGCAAGCTTAATGTACCTCGTTCGAGCTGCTTTGTTGAAGATACTCTCCCACGCTTTCCAGGGTTGTCTTAATTCTCTTACTTTCTGAAGTCCAATTTGCCGGACACACTTCTCCATTAAGTTCGACATGTTGTAGAGCTTCAAGCATTCTTATGGTTTCTGCAATATTTCTTCCTAAAGGAAAGTCATTAATGCTTTGGTGCCTGATAACGCTATCTCGATCAATAAGGAAGAGACCACGGTAGGCAATACCATCTTCTTCGTTCAAAACGTCATAACTTTTAGCGATTTTACCCCCCACATCAGAAAGGAGGCCATATTCGATTCCTTTGATTCCTCCCTTTTCTCGTGGAGTTTCCAACCATGCTTTATGTGAAAACTGGCTGTCGGTACTGCAAGCCAGAACAGTGACCCCCAGGCGATTAAAATCTTCCAGGTGTTCTTGAAATGCATGAAGTTCGGCAGGACAAACAAAAGTGAAATCGAGAGGGTAGAAAAATTTTATAGATTAGACCTGAAAGGTGTGGTCTTCAAAAGCAGATAGAATCGAATGTCTCGCCCTGCTGAGAAGAATAGAAAGTTTTCCAAACAAAATTGAGCTAATTGAATCTATGAATGCCATCCCAGTCCCAAAAAAATAATAAACCAGTAGGCGAGCGCTATGTTTCACCGTATACCCTGAGTATACCCGCTAAATTTTCTGATTGTTTGGAAAGCCTTAAAAGCCTTGCTTTGATTGGTTGCGGGGGCTGGATTTGAACCAACGACCTTCAGGTTATGAGCCTGACGAGCTACCGGGCTGCTCTACCCCGCGAGAAAGCGGTAATCTGAAGTCCTGCCTCAAATCTCGTGTTCAATTATTAAGCTTTTTTGGTGTATGATGCAAGTAAAATATGAGGCGGCTCGCGAATTACTTTTGGACGCCCTCTGGACGTCTGAAACACAATATGTCAAAGTCAGGAAAATATAGAAGAGAGTTGTTTTGGCACATCCACGTTCAGAAATCATTGAAATTGTCCGGTTTGACCAGGTGGGACTTCGGTACCCGGGGCGTCAGGTCTTGCAGAATTTAAGCTTTTCTTTGAGGATTGGCTCGTTTCACTTCCTGACGGGCGCAAGCGGCGCCGGCAAAACTTCCCTGTTAAAGCTCATCTACCGAGGGATTCTCCCTACCCAGGGTACTGTCAGGGTGTTTGGAAAGGACGTGAGCCGGATCAGGGCGTCAACCCTTCCAATTTTCCGGCAACGCATTGGCCTTGTCTTACAGGATGGGCACTTGTTGCCCCACTTGAGTATTGTTGACAATGTTGCGCTTGCCCTGACCATTACAGGGGTAAAACTTAAGCTAGCGAGAGGCCAGGCTGTTGAACTACTTCAATGGGCAGGATTGGGAGATTATTTAAAAAGCAGCCCGGCAATCCTTTCAGATGGCCAAAAGCAACGGGTCGCCATTGCGCGGGCTGTCATCACCCGTCCTTTAATATTGCTTGCCGATGAACCGACAGGGCACCTAGACCATGAGGCAGCCTCCCGTCTCGTTCATCTGTTTCAAGAATTAAACAGAATCGGAACGACCATCCTTCTGGCAACCCATAGCCGCACCCTGGTTGCAGAGTTTGGATATCCGGAACTTCACCTGTCCCAAGGGCAACTTGTCGCCAACCACCACAACCCCATTCAACAGACCCGGACAACCTATGCGCAATAACCCACAAACCATTGATGATATTCCCGTCGGACAAGATGTTGGCAGCCGCTACGTTTGCTGGATCGTCGGCTTGATGGTTTTCCTGTTAAGCCTTGTTTTTGTCGGGGCTATGTCCCTTTCCACGTCGTTGAACCAGTGGAACCTGGGAGGAGACGGCCGCCTGACCATCGAATTACCATTACACGGCATCCAAAATCCTGAAGCTGTAACGGAAAATGTCCTGGCGGCCTTACAGAAAATACCCGGTGTAGCGCGCATAAAACTAGTCGATAGCCAGGAGGTTCTGGACTTATTGCAGCCATGGGTTGGACAGGTTAACCTTCTTCAGGACCTGACCCTTCCTGCCTTGATCGATGTGGACATGAAGCCGAATGCGAAAGCAAATGTGGAAGAAATAACAACAATCTTACGCCAATTTGCTCCTGAGATCCGCATTGAAGAACACAGCCATTGGCAGCATATGCTTGAAAAATTGCGTCTGTCTCTTGAAGTGATGGCCTATTTATTTATCAGCCTTATTGCAGCAACCGTTATTGTAACCATTACCCTGATTACGCGCTCTTCCCTGGCTACCCATGCCAGCATCATTGATGTATTGCGGCTGGTCGGCGCCAACAACCGCTACATTGCCCAAAAATTCCAACAGCGCGCTTTCTGGCTCTCCTTAAAAGGAGGAGCCTGGGGGGTCATTGCTGCGCTACCAACGATTTTTTTCCTGAATTGGCTCAGTTTACAGCTTGGAGTATCGGATGCCTTAAAGCCGACGCTTAATTTATCCCTTTTGCTCATGATTCTCTCTTTACCTTTTATTGTTGGCGGCATCAGTTTCCTTGCCGCCCGCCTTTCCGTCCTGAGAACCTTAGCACGATTGGGGTGACCATTTTGTACCTGTTTGCTAGAAGAGTTTTGATCACAGTAACCGCCCTTATTCTTTTATGGGTTATGGGACTGGGTGTTTTTATCTTCACGGTTCCAAAAAACGTTGCTGATGAAGAAACAGAAACACAAGCTGTCGTCGTACTTACCGGAGGCCGCGAACGCTTAAAGACAGGCTTCCGGCTTTTATGTTCAAAACGTGCAGAAATGATTTTTATTTCCGGCGTCCATCCTCAAGAGACCCTAAAATCTCTCCTCAAGACCTTTGAAGCTTCGGGTATTGTTTGCAGCCAGGACCAGGACAAAATTGCAGCCGTGACCTATCTAGGCTATACCGCAAAAAACACAAAAGGAAATGCACAGGAAATAGAAACATGGCTGAAACAGATGCCGGTGACCTCTTTCCGGTTGGTAACGGCGGCCTACCACATGCCACGGAGCCTTCTGGAATTTAACCATCTGCTCCCCCAAGCAACCATCATTCCCCACCCTGTTTTCCCCAAGGGATTCAACCGTTCCCGCTGGTGGCAAGGCGGAACGCTTTACCTGATGGTGTCCGAATATAACAAATTTTTATGGGCGTTTGTGCGAATCCACGCACCATTTGTATCCAAAGCAATCGTTTTATGATCGCTTGTTACACCAATGAGCGATCTAAAGCATCATAAATTCCCCCTCACCCACCATTGCGCTTACGCTTATGGTGACCTCTCCCACAAGGGGAGAGGTACAAAATACAAGCGCGCACCTTACCTCTCCCCTTGTGGGAGAGGTTCTCTAATTGCCAATCAGTCAAGAA
>CAZXMD010000002.1:0-30923 GCA_964641635.1 uncultured Candidatus Finniella sp.
TAACTTGTTCATCCGTATGGCCCTCGCTTAACAGGATCCGGATCTTGCGCCTCAATTGAACCGCCGCCTGAACAGGTGATTCATCTAAGGTCTGTCCCTGGCACGTGGGACACAGAATCTTTTGACTTAAAGTGCGGGCGCGTCCTTCAAGAAGGGGGTCGGCCAATTGTTCGTGGGCATCAACGCAAAAGGTCGGTTGCAGTAAAACTATCATTACCGGAAAAGCCTTTTTCAAGGAACGAAACCGTTTGATGGTGCTTAAAATCCCTCCAAAAACAATAAGAAGGATCCCAACCCATAAGAGGTTTATGAATGGTTTGTAGTAGCCGTGAAAGCTCCATTGTTCTCCTTCATATTCCTCTCCCAATGTCACATAAATATGATGGAGTCGGAAAAACCCGACAGACCGAATGGCCGACTCCCCATGAATCACTTTTTGTGTCCAATAAAAGCGCTTTTCGGGAATAAGGGTTGGGCCATCCGGATTGACCATGAGCGTTGC
Source organism: uncultured Candidatus Finniella sp. (assembly GCA_964641635.1). Classification (GTDB taxonomy): domain Bacteria; phylum Pseudomonadota; class Alphaproteobacteria; order Paracaedibacterales; family VGCI01; genus VGCI01. Next base: position 503 of record CAZXMD010000002.1, read on the forward strand.
CTGTTGGGCCCGATAATTCGATCCTTCAAAATTCGTAACTTTCTGCAAAGTCAGTGCGACAGGCCCAACGTCAAAAGATTCATTTAATTTAACAACTTTGATGACGTCGCTTTCTCCCAAGCTTGATCCCACCATGCCAAGAACAGCGACGCCAATGCCAAGGTGGGCAAAAATTGTGCCGGAGAGAACCTTCTTCTTCTTGATAGCATACCCTACCGTTCCCAAGATGGCCCAGATAGCGGCAGCAAAAGCGGTCAGGCCGAATATATGGCGCACACCGAAACCAAAATGAGCAACCAGGACAATGAAAACTGAGAGGCAAAAAATCGGGAGAAGCCACTTTGAGGAGGACGCCGGCAACCCTTGTGGTTTCCAACTATACCACAGGCTTAACCCAAGGAGAACCAAAAGAGGAAGCATCATGGGGACAAATGTGGCATTGAAATACGGCGCGCCTACTGTAATTTTCTGCCCAAAAGCTTCCAGGATGAGTGGGTAAAGCGTGCCAAGGGCGACCGTTGCTGTACCGGCAATCAATATCAACGTCATTAGTAAGATGAGACCTTGCCTTGACGACGGCGTCGTGGTGACCGGAGAGATCATCCCTGTGCCCACGAAGGCGGGGATTCTCAAACGCCACACAAAAAGCCCCACAGCGGGTAAAATCAGACAAGATGATAAGATAAGAATGAAAGCACCACGCTCCGGATCAACGGCAAAATTGTGAACGGATGTCAAAAGACCGGAGCGAACCAAAAATGTTCCAAACAAGCACAAGGCAAATGTCAGGATGCTCAAACAAAGCGTCCAGGCCCGAAGGGCTTTGGTAACTGCTAAGGTACACACGGCATGGACCAAAGAGGTCGCTGTTAACCAGGGCATTAAGGCTGCATTTTCCACCGGGTCCCAAAACCACCATCCGCCCCATCCCAGCTCATAATAGGCCCAAAAGCTTCCAAGCCCTGCCCCAAGGGTTAGAAAAGTCCAGGCGAACAGAACCCAGGGGCGCAAAAAAGCCGCCCAATTCTCCGGCATTTTCCCGTGAACCAACACCACAACTGAAAAAATGAAAGGAACGGCAAAGCCGACATAGCCGATATATAAAATTGGGGGATGAATAGCCAGGCTCGGATCCTGAAGAAGGGGGTTTAAATCCTGTCCCTGAAGTGGGATGGGGTCTGTAATAGCGAAAGGATCACACGCCATCAGCACAAAGAGTAGAAAACCAAAATTCATCAAGCCCGTCAAGGAAATCGCAAGAGGATAAGGCGCTTCAAGATCTTTGACCTGCCGCGCGATAATAGCGCCATATATTACCAGAACCATCACCCAAAGAAGCATCGACCCTTCATGGTTCCCCCACACGCCGGATATTTTATAAAGCAATGGCTTGGCTGTATGGGAGTGCATTACAACAGACAACAGAGCGAATTGATCCGTCACATGGGCATAAAGAAGAAGGAAAAAAGCGAGCATGACGAAGAGAGCTTGCCCATAGGCCAACCGATGTTGAGAAAAATAGCGTGAGGTGCTAATGGCTTGACAGGCCGCCATCAACAATGCAATTCCAAGAAAAGCTTGTCCTGTATAGGCAAGTATCATGAAGAACTCTCCCCCTTTGATCGCCATTGCCCATTGGCTTTCAAAGCCTCTGCCACTTCGCGCGGCATATATTTTTCATCATGCTTGGCTAAAAGATGCGTTGCCTGAAATACCCCATCCCTCCAGACGCCTTCCGCCACCACTCCTTGTCCTTCCCGAAAAAGATCCGGCAGGATTCCTTTATAGGACACAGGTATGGTGTGCTTGTCATCGGTGACTTGAAAGGTCATGAGAAGGTTCCCATCATGGCGATTCAGGCTTCCCCCCACAACCAATCCACCAAGTCGGATGGGCGTCGTCGGTTTTTTGGCCAGCACATCCGTCGGCATCATAAAAAACAGGAGATGGTCATTCAGGGTTGTCAAAACAATAAGTGTCGCGCCCCCCAAAAATAAAGCGATGAGACTTAAGTGCCAAAGGCGCTTATGCTTCGGCTTCATCAGAAGCCCATTTTTCCAGGTCAAGCTGCGCTTTTCGATCTGCGCGAAGCGTTCCCAGTAATAAGGTTGTGAGAATACCCCCGGCTAGAGCAAAAGCGCCAATAATATAAAGCAGATGGTGAGATGAAAAATCCATCAGGTGGCCTCCTTATCCTGTTGTACGCTCCAGTCACGAATCTGAAAAGCCCTCATTTTGCGCTTATTCAGCTCTGTTCGAAACCGGATGATGGCAATTGCCAAACCATATAGGGCAAACGCCACAGCCATACATAACAAAGGCAAGAGCATCGTCCAGTGGATAGCCGGTTTTGCAAACCGCACAACACTGGCCGGTTGATGGAGCGTATACCACCAATCCACCGACCATTTAATAATCGGCACATTCACCCACCCCACAAGCGCAATGACGGCACCAGCTGATAAACCTTTTTCCTCTTCCTCAAACATTGTGACAAGTGCCCCATATCCCAAATATAAAATGAACAACAGAAGCATTGATGTCAGACGTGCATCCCAAACCCACCAGGCACCCCAAGTGGGTTTCCCCCAAATAGCGCCCGTACCCAAGCTGATAAGGGCAAAGGCCATCCCGATGGGCGCAATGGCTTTGGTCATAAGGTGAAAGTGAGGCGCGCGGGTCACAAAACCCCACCCGCTTAAAATGGCCATTGTAGTATAAACACACAAAGCTCCCCAGGATGCTGGTACATGAACGTACATAATGCGCACACTTTCGCCTTGTTGGTAGTCCGCAGGGGAATGGACGAGCCCTAGAAAGAGACCAATACAGACAAAAATAACAGCAAGAGCCGTAGTCCATGGAAGCAAGGCTTCACCTGTGCGCAAAAGATATTTAGGATGCGTAAAGTGTGGTGTCATAAGTTAAGTTCTACCGCAACGCCAGTCGTAATGCAAAGGGGCAAGCAAGCAGTGACAAAGCAATGCTCATGACCAAGAGCCCTCCTTGGAGCATAAGATAAGAGGTTCCCCCAGCTGCAGGGTTTGCCACAGCAGCCATACTGACGATCATCATGGGAATCCCGAGAGGTAAAATCAGCAGTGGGAGCAAAATCAAGCTATTGGCTTTTGTGTTTAAACATAACGCACTGGCAATAGCCCCTAAAAAAATTAAAGCCAAGCTTGTCATGGCAATCCCAAAAATAAGAGACAGGGATTTGAAGCCCGTGATTACCCCAGCGATCCCAGCTAAGGGAAGCCCAAGACGAATCCAATGAGTCAGGATTTTCACAAACCCATAAGCCTCTAATGATTTACCCTCGCTGACCCACCATTCCAGCGTGCCATCATCCCAATCTTCACGAAAAAGACCATCAAGACTCAAACTGATGACGCCATAACTCAATCCCATCAAAAGGATGGGCAAAAAAGCGTCCCATAGATTGGGGTGATTAGAAGACAACACCCCAAAAGCAACCACTAGACTTACAAAAACCAGTAATACATGAAATGTTGATGGTGGCGCACACTTTAGGTCTTCATAAATTTGCGCACCAAGATTATCCATGAAGCCTCACCACTTTGACTGAGGTTAAGGGAATGGGCGTGTGGGAGCTTAAGACTGCCACTCCCCCTGACGCAAGATGGGATTCAAGAGAAACCCAAAATCTCTTTGTTGCGGCAGGATCAAGATGAGTAACCGGCTCATCTACCAGCCAAAGTTTTGCCCCGGACAATGGCAATCTGCTGAGTGCAACTTGACGCCTTTGCCCTGCGGAAAGGGTTCGAATTTCTCGATCCTGGAAGGCCGCAAGTCCTCGGTCTTTGAGGATTCCTGGTAATTGATCTGAAGTTATTTTCATTTGTTGAAGAAGGTTCTGACGAACGGTTAGAGATCCCTTCAGCGCATTTAAATGTCCTACATAACTTTGCGTTAAATCCGGTGTTTTGATGATTCCGGGAAGGGTATCCGGAATGCCTGCCAAACAACGGAGCAACGTCGTCTTGCCCGACCCATTGGGCCCCATCAAAACAATTGCCTGGCCTGAATGAACGCCAAAGGACAAATTTTTAAACAAAGGGCGTCCACCCTTTATACAGGTGAAATCCGTCACTTTGAGGAGAGGAAGAGCCATCATGAAAATTACTATATCTAACTTCCCTGAAGAGGTAAATATAAGCAACTTAATACGTATGAAATCTACACTTTAATGAGTTCGAGCCATTCTTTCCAAGCCTTATCATAACCATAAATCCCTCTGAATCCTGCAAAAACATATTTCTTAAGCGTATCATTCCTGATTTTTTTTGCCATGTCTTGAACAACGATATCCTGGTCGGATGTTTTAGTTAATCTGGCGCGATGCTTGTTGATGATCAGAATAGCCCAACTTTCTAAATGCTTTTCTGCAGGTTTGTCTTCTCTAAAGCCACTAAAATACCGTGCATTTTCATTCATGAAGGGAATATCCTTCACAGCAGTATCCTGTAGCATAGCGGCCAAATTATTCCATACAATACCCGCCACGGTCTGCCTATTATTTTGGTTGCGTTCCAGATATGCCTTCGCTTGCTGCATAACACGTTGTGTCTCGTCACTTAGGTTGTTACGGCTATCTATCGCGAAGGGGATCATCTTTGTTCTTTCAATGACAATGTCTAAAAACTCAACATTTTGTATTATCGATAGATTGATTCCTCTACGAATAGCGCTGTCTTCACAATTACTTGCCCAAACGTAAAGGCCACAGATAAATTCCGTCGCTTTTATTTTTATAGCCGCTTTGGTAAGCACTAAATATAGGCCTTCAAGGACATCGTTTGAATTCGTCTTATCTGTCTCTCGCCATACTCTTAAAAGCCGCCATGCATCTTTGAGAGTTTCCACATTTAAGGGTTGCTTCAAACGAAGAATTGCAGAAGCATAGTTCCCTCGGAAATCGGGATCTTCTCCAGTAAAATTTAGATCATATATTTGATACCATTCCAAACATTCAGGGTTTCTTTGATCTGCAAGACAAGATCCGAGAAGATTGCAGGCATAAGGGTTTTTTGGCGATGCAAATTTACGAAGCTCCTGCTCTAGAACTGGCAAAGATTTGTTTTTATAAGTACGCCAAAGGGTATGGGCAGCCGAGCTTTCTCCTTCTTTTGCAAACTCAAAAAGACCCTCACGAAGCTCAGTCTGTGAGATGCCCCTATTTACTGCATCGACACAATAGGTCTTAAATTTCTGTGTGATACCAGGAAGGAATTCAATCACAAACTTTTCTTGGGTATCGACTCCCCTGATGCTGCAAGAAAATGCTGAAAGCATGAAAAGTGAGGCGCTTATGATAAAGCAAAAACGGGTTAGGGTATGGACATGAAAATATCTCATTATATTACTTCTTTAGCTTCATTATATATATGATTTCTTCCACAGCGGAGAATTTGCATATGATTAAGTAGGTAGATAATGTCTTGTCAAGAAAAATCTAATTTATCAAGGCGCCGTCCACCACTTGAGCAAGGAAAAGCTGTAATTTTGGGAGAGGTTCTCTCTTCTTCTCCCTGATTCTCCTTGACCCTTTTCTTCACCTTGACTAGGTTAAAAATAGAATCAATGAATTTCCGCATAAAAGGGTTACAACGGTGTCAAAGGCAAAATCATTCCAGCAGATGATCCTAGATCTCCAGCAATATTGGGCCAATTGGGGATGTGCTATTTTGCAGCCTTACGACGTTGAAATGGGCGCCGGGACTTTTCACCCCGCAACGACGTTGCGGGCGCTGGGCCCTGAGACCTGGAATGCGGCTTATGTTCAACCATCCCGTCGTCCCACGGACGGGCGGTATGGGGAAAACCCGAACCGCACCCAGTATTATTATCAATTTCAGGTGATCATGAAGCCCGGCCCCGGCGATTGCCAACAACTCTATCTGGATAGCTTGAAGTATCTTGGCATCGATATTGAAAACCATGATATCCGATTTGTGGAAGATGACTGGGAAAGCCCGACGCTTGGCGCTGCGGGGCTCGGTTGGGAGGTCTGGTGTGATGGCATGGAAATTACCCAGTTCACCTATTTTCAGCAGGTAGGTGGTATCGAGTGTGACGTTGTCCCCGTTGAAATTACCTATGGCCTGGAACGTGTTGCCTTCAATGTCCAGAATGTTGACGACTTCTTTTTACTGGACTGGAATGGAGCGGAAGGCAGTCGAAAACTGACCTACAAAGACGTGTCCATACGGGGAGAAAAAGAATTTTCCGCCTATAATTTTATTCATGCGGACACAGGTGTTTTGTTACAGCATTTCAAAGATGCCGAGAAAGAATGTGATGCCTTGCTGAAGCTCAATTTAGCTTTGCCGGCTTATGACCAATGCATCAAGGCCAGCCATTTGTTTAACCTTCTGGATGCCCGAGGCGTGATAAGCGTGACGGAGCGTGCGAGCTACATTGGCCGTGTCCGGACACTGGCAAAAGGATGCTGTGACGTATGGGTCAACGCCCCTGAGAAGGGAGCATAACATGGCTGAATTTTTACTTGAGATATTTTCAGAAGAAATCCCAGCCCGCATGCAGCTCCGTGCAGCGGACGATTTAAAAAAGATTCTGGGAGACGACCTTAAAAACCGGGGGCTTTCTTTTTCCCACGTTGATACGTACGTCACGCCTCGCCGGTTGGTGGCTGTTGTTGGAGGACTGATCGACGCAACAGCGGGCACCACTGAAGAACGCCGCGGGCCCAAAATTGGCGCTCCAGAAGGCGCCGTCCAAGGCTTCTTAAAATCCGCTGGAGTGACCATAGACGCGTGCGAACAGCGGGACGGCTATTATTATGCGCGCATTGAAACCAGGCCGCAACAAACCCAGGACATCCTGCCTGAAATTGTTCAAACCCTATTGACAAAACTTTCGTGGCCAAAATCCATGGTTTGGGCATTAGAGGACGGGACAAAATCTCAATTCTGGGTGCGCCCTGTGCGCTCTATCATAACCGTTTTTGGTGGAAAAACCTTGTCTTTCAAAATTCCAACCTTGGGCCTTGTCACCAGCAATAAAACCCAAGGCCATCGGTTTTTGAAACCGGGTGCCATAGAAGTTTCTTCCTTTGCGGACTATCAGGCTAAACTGGAAAAATCCTTTGTGATCTTAGACCATCAGTCACGCCAAACGCTCATCTGGGAAGGGTTGGAAGCCCTGGCTCATCAAAAAGGCTTGACCATTCAGCCTGATGAAGGTCTGCTGCAGGAAGTAGCCGGGCTGGTCGAGTATCCCGTACCTCTTCTGGGACAAATCGAATCCCAATTCATGAGCCTACCGCCAGCCGTTCTCTCCACCTCCATGCGGGTCCACCAGAAGTATTTCACGGTCCTGGATAAACAGGGAAAGATAGCCCCCTATTTTGGCGTCATTGCCAATACCAAAGGGGCAGATGGTGGCGCGAAAATGATCACGGGCTATGAGCGAGTCTTGCGCGCCCGCTTGAGTGATGCGGCTTTCTTTTACGAACAGGATGTAAAGGTTTCTTTAGAAGATTTTGCAAAAAAGCTGACCACAATTGTTTTCCAAGCAAAATTGGGAACGCTCGCTCAAAAGAGCGAACGCCTTAAAATATTGATGATGGCTCAAGGAACTACGGAAAAAAATGTCCGTGCCGCTACGCTTGCAAAGGCAGACCTTCTTACCTCTATGGTTGGAGAATTCCCCGAACTGCAAGGCGTGATGGGTGAAATTTATGCAACCGCTCAAGGAGAAACGCCGGAAGTTGCGGCCGCCATCCGGGAGCATTACCAACCCCAAGGCCCCAACGATCAGTGTCCCAAGATCCCTTTAAGTGTAACCTTGGGTCTTGCAGATAAATTAGACACATTAGTGGGTTTCTTTGGTATTGGAGAAATACCAACGGGATCTAAGGATCCCTTTGCACTCCGTCGGGCGGCGCTTGGGATCATCCGGCTGGTGCGCGAAAACAATCTGCTGGACTTTTCCCTGGATTCCCTCTGCCGTCAAGCTATTGAAGCCTATCAGGCGCAAGGGGTTGCTTTTAGACAAGATTTCCGGGCGGAGTCCGTTCTTGATTTCATCAACGATCGCTTAAAAGTAGCCTTGCGGGGCGAAGGCATTCGCCATGATGGCGTCACTGCCGTCATTGACCATGAAGAAAGTTCGGCCCTCATCAATATTGATGAATTCAAAAAATCATCCGAGATGGTGTTTTTGGAAAAATATATTAAGGATCGGTGGTATAATATTTGCTCCCTTTCAGCACGCGCAAAGGCCTTGCAAGATTTTCTAAAAACGCCGGATGGCCTAGCTTTATCGGCCGCCTTCCGCCGCGTGAACGGGATCATGGTTGCCGAGGTGGAGCGGGATAAATATTTCTATGTTGAAGTCGACCCCAAACACTTTATCGAAGAACAGGAAAAGGCCCTTTACAATCAGCTTCAGAAAATTATCGAAAAACGAAATACGTTGCTGGATGCGCACGATTATACAGGCTGGATGGCCCAGCTTGCCACCTTACGCCCCGTTGTTGATTCTTTTTTTGACTCCATAAAAGTCAACCATGAGGACCAGGATATCCGCGCCAATCGCCTGCGCCTTTTGGGTCGGCTACTGATCCAGATGTACTTCATTGGAGGACTGGACAAGATTGAGGGGTGAGCATTAAAGCACTTAATTTAAAACCCAAGAACCGTTTTAATTGTTGCGCGCCCCACCAACTTTTTCTAACACCTCCCGAATAATTTCCAGAACCGGCGTGCCCGGGGTAAATATAGAGCTGACGCCTGCTTCCCTCAAAAATTCGTGATCTTTGGTCGGCAAGATTCCCCCGCACACCACCTGAATATGGCTGGCATTTCTATCTTTGAGCGCATTGATGAGTGCCGGAATAAGTGTTTTATGACCTGCCGTCATGGAAGACACCCCAATGACATGCACCCCATTTTCTACTGCTTGATGGGCCGCTTCTTCCGGTGTTGAGAAAAGAGGGCTGATTTCCACGTCAAACCCACAGTCTGCAAAAACTGTCGCCATGATTTTTATTCCCCGGTCATGGCCATCCTGACCCAATTTCACCAACAGTAATTTTGGGGGTCGCCCGTGATCTTTTTTAAAAATCTCAACAATTTCTCGAATATTTTTAAGCTCTTCCTGTTTATGCATTCCGGATGCATAAACGCCGCTCAACGTTTTTGAAGGAGCCTCATAGCGCCCAAAAACCGTTTCCAGGGCCATGGAAATTTCTCCCAAAGTGGCGCGGGCACGCGCCGCATGGATTGTTGCCTCAAGAAGATTTCCCGTGCCCGACTTTGCAATCGCCGCCAGGGTGCTGAGCGCAGCTTCGCAAGCGGCATTATCCCGATGGGTTTTAAGATGTTTGAGATGGCCCAATTGCTCTTCCCTAACCGCGTCGGTGTCTACATCCAAAAGAGAAAGATCGTCTTCCTGGTCAAGTTTATATTTGTTCACGCCCACAATGGTATTTTCAGCTTCATCCAGGCAAATCTGCCGCCGCAAGGCCGCTTCTTCAATCCGCAGTTTCGGCAATCCTGACTCAACAGCCTTGGTCATTCCTCCTAGGTCTTCCACCTCCCGAATCAATTTACGGGCAGCTTCAACCAGACTGTGGGTCAGGCTTTCCACATAATAGCTGCCCCCGAGAGGATCAACGACATGGGTAAGGCCGGTCTCTTCCGCCAAAATCAATTGGGTATTGCGGGCAATGCGGGCGGTACGGGTAGTTGGAAGGCCCAGAGCCTCATCCAGCGCATTGGTGTGCAAAGACTGGGTGCCCCCCAACACAGCAGCCAGAGCTTCCAGAGTTGTGCGAACCACATTATTGTCCGGATCTTGCGCTGCCAAGCTTACCCCTGATGTTTGGCAATGGGTGCGTAACATCATGCTTTGAGGGTTCTGAGGGTTAAAGGTCGCCATGAGCTCGGCCCAAAGCAGCCGTGCTGCCCGTAATTTTGCCACCTCCATAAAAAAGTTCATCCCAATACCAAAGAAGAAAGAAAGGCGTGGCGCAAAGTCATCAATCTTTAACCCTTTGGAAAGAGCGGTGCGCACATACTCCAAACCATCTGCTAATGTATAAGCGAGTTCTTGAACGGCTGTCGCACCTGCCTCGTGCATATGGTACCCGGAAATAGAGATGGGGTTAAATTTAGGCATATGGGCGGAGCAGTAGACAATGATATCCCCCACAATGCGCATGCTCTTTCGGGGCGGATAGATGTAGGTGTTGCGCACCAGAAATTCCTTCAGGATATCGTTCTGAATGGTGCCGGACAGTTGCTCCGGCTTCACGCCTTGCTCTTCGGCTGCAAGAATGTAAAAAGCCAGAATGGGTAAAACCGCTCCATTCATGGTCATGGAAACGCTCATTTTATCAAGAGGGATTCCCTCAAATAATCGCTTCATATCCTCAACGGAATTAATGGCGACTCCAGCTTTTCCCACATCTCCCATAACACGGGGGTGGTCAGAATCATACCCTCTATGAGTTGGCAAATCAAAGGCCACAGACAGCCCTCGCTGCCCCCCCGCCAGACATTCCCGAAAAAAAGCATTGGTGTCTTTGGCCGTTGAAAAACCGGCATATTGACGGAGCGTCCAAGGATGCCCCACATACATTGTCTCCCGGATACCCCGCGTATAGGGAGGAATTCCAGGCATCGTGTTGAGATGGGATAACCCTTCCAGGTCTTTTTCCGTATAGAGAGGCTTCACCACGATTCCTTCCGGCGTCACCCAATTTAAAGAGCTGCTTTCTTTTTCTTGCTTTTTAGCTTCTGTTCCGGAAGGGTTCTTTTTCACAAGCTTTTCCCCGATTTGTCGCCCTTATTCAAATCTCACCACACATTCGTTAAATTTTACGACAACAGCCGAGTTAACAACGTTGACCGAAACGAACTCGTTGACCTTCTCTATTGATGATAAAAATCCCCCTCACTGAGGTGACGGTCTTTCCGGGCGGCTTTTAACATCTGCTCCTGAGTGGCCAGTTTTTCGGGAAGGTCTAGTCTTTCGTACCATTCGCGTGTATTGGCCCCGATAAGGCCGCCATACAAAAGGAAACCCATAAAATAAATGATTCCCAGGCTGCTTCCCACGGTATCCACCTTGCTGTCCTCTTTTCCTAAAAATAGATAAATCATATATCCCGCAAACCCGGTAATGACGGCAGATACGACCGCAGGAATGCCCGTTTCCCGGGATAGGGTCGACAGATACCCGATGATAAGGGATGTAAAGCCAATGGCGAAGAAGGTTAGAAAGAGTTCCAGCTTTGTCTTCTTCTTTTTTAAGGGTAAGGGGAGCGTTAAAGGAAGCAAAGCTAGCGCCGAGAGGCACAACCCGGTGAGAAAAACATTGTTCAGGAGAGCATTGCCAAAGCAAGATAGCATGTGGTGACAGTCCATTTAATTATCCTCATCCGGTTCCAGGGTTTCTGCATTTTCTTTGGGGTTTAATTTTGGAGAAGAATCAAACATCACCATAGAAGGACCGTTGGGAGGGCTTTTACCACACATGTGGCACTCTTTATTCAAAAGCCGTATTTGACGGGTATACATTGTCTTCCCCTCCTCGTGACATGCGCAAATCGACGGGCAATCCAAGGCCGCCTTTGGACAGTCGGCGTTCTGGCCTTGCGCGCCTGAAATTCCCATCAGGAATAAAAAACAAAAAATATAATTCATGGGTCGATTATAGTCATAGAAGGCTTAAAAAACAGTTAATGGTAAACTACCCCTTCACCGTTGGCATGCGCCGATAGGTGAGCGCTTCCGCAATATGGGGACGCCTGACGACGTCTGCTCCTTCTAGATCCGCCAGCGTGCGGGCGACACGCAAGACGCGATGATACCCACGGCCGGAAAGCCGCATTTTTTCCATGGCCTGGCTTAAGAGGGACTGGCCCGCTTCATCGGGAGTTGCCACTGTGTGCAAAATATCCCCATCCGCAACCGCATTGGTCAAGACACTCATTTTTGGGGTTAGTTTTTCATAACGGTTCCGCTGAATCGACCGTGCATAAGCAACCCGTGCAGCCACATCCGTACTTTTTTCTCTGGGTGGATTCCCCACCAGATCTTTCGCGGCGACTTCCGGCACGTCGATGGTGATGTCAAAGCGATCGAGAAGGGGCCCGGAGATTTTGTTCTGATAGTCCTGTGCGCAGCGCGGCACACGGGCGCATTCGCGGGCAGCATCCCCATAATAACCACACCGGCAGGGATTCATCGCAGCCACCACCTGAACACGGGCAGGGTACGTAATGTGCGCATTCGCCCGGGCAACCACCGCACGCCCCGTTTCCAGGGGTTGCCGCAAAGCTTCAAGGGTGGGGCGGTTAAATTCCGGTAATTCATCCAGGAAGAGTACGCCTAAGTGGGCCAGGGAAATTTCCCCTGGCCGACAGCGGATTCCTCCTCCCACCATGGCGGGCAGAGAAGCGGAATGGTGAGGATCGCGGAATGGGCGGAAGCGGATTAGCCCTTCTTCCGGCAGGGCGCCGCTCAGGCTATGGATCATCGTGACCTCTAAGGCTTCCGCAGGGTCAAGCGGAGGAAGGATACCGGGCAAGCGCGCTGCCAGCATGGACTTTCCCGCCCCGGGAGGGCCCATCATCAGCAGATTGTGTCCGCCGGCTGCCGTAACTTCCAGGGCGCGTTTGGCCATCTCTTGTCCTTTAATGTCATAAAGATCTAGGGCAGACTTGAGGGACAAATCGGGGATTTTAGCTTGAGGGGGGCTGAGGACTTGTGTTCCTTTAAAATGGTTCACAAGGGCGAGTAGGTTGGGGGCCGCTAAAATTTCAAGGTCTCCCGCCCAGGCGGCCTCACTCCCACAAATTGCGGGACAGATAAGCCCCCGGCCTGAGGCCGCCGTATCAATAGCGGCGGGCAAAATTCCCGATACCGCGGCGAGAGAGCCATCCAATCCCAATTCGCCCAAGGCCGTATAGTTTGCAATATCTTCCGGGCTTAGGACACCCATCATCACCATAAGGCCGAGGGCTACGGGCAGATCATAGTGGGAGCCTTCCTTTTGCACATCTGCGGGCGCCAGGTTAACGGTAATGTGTTTAGCCGGCAGGGCAAGGCCGAGGGTGTGGAAACTTGCCCGAATCCGTTCCCGGGATTCCACAACGGCTTTATCTCCTAGTCCCACGATGTGAAAAGCAGGGAGTCCTGCAGATGTCTGGACCTGGACGTCGATTTCCAGAACCTCCACTCCCTGAAAGGCTACGGAATAAACGCGTCCGACCATAGGTTGTTTCCTATTTTTATAGTTATTTTAGGCAGAGTTTAGCGGCTTACGCCATCGTCAGCAAGATAGAAATACATCTTAAAGATGTATCCGAAAATCAAAAAGTTGACTTATGCCTTTCTAGGCGGCGTCGAACCACGTCACTCTGGGCGAACTTTTCAATAACCTCATATTGCGTGCTAGCCGCAGTCCCTAAGATTTCCAGCTCTTCAGGACCTAATATATTGAGGGGAATCGCTTTGCTTAATTTTGGGTTACAGATTATGAGGTTTGGCACCAGGGATCTTGCCGTCATATCAGCGGCATTGGATTGCACATCCATACAGGCGCTAATAATTTGCTCTGCGGATGATAGGCCGGCCTCGTTTGGAATGGAGTTTACGGGCATGTCTCCCGTTCCTAAAGATAAAACGGTAATTTTATCGAGACTAAGAGACTGGTTCTGTTGTTGCGCCAATTCCCTCATGCGCATGAGGAGACGAAGAACAGGGTTGTTCTCTCCAATGCCGCCATCAATATAGGGAGTCCCCTCAATTTCATAAGCTTTAAAATAAGTTGGTGCAGCAGATGAGGCTCGGGCGACTTGCCAGGCCGGAAGGTCACCATGCCGGTTGCGGTTAAAAGCGCACAGTTCGTTATCCTTCGTATCTACGGCTGTAACAATTACGTCTGTGAGCGTTTCATTTAATTTGAAAGGGCCAAATTCTTCCTGTAAAAGGGCTTCAAGGGGGTTGGGGTCATACTGGGGATAGAATATGGATCTGGCGGAGTCCCACAATCTCACCGGGATATTCCAATAAGCCGTTGTTGGGAATACGCGCGGAAATTCCGCGGTAAAAAACTTGATCGGGTTTACGCCTTTCATATTAGGGTTCGCCGCCCCAAGCGCCAGAATGCCGCCGATCGAAACGCCGGCAATGCTGTCAAAGATTTGCCAGACAGGGGCGTTTGCTTCTTTTTCAAGGTGCTGGAGCCAGAGGGCTTCCATATATCCCCGTCCTCCCCCGCCTCTGAGACTTAAGCCAAGTTCGATGGGATCAGTGTCACTGGAGCGCCGACTATAGTTGTCAATAATCTCAACTTTTTCCGGGGAGGAGGGCTCTAGAACGGGGGGCTGAGATGTTGAGTCAGGAATCATGTGAAAGCTGCTGACTGTAAGAAGTGAGGGGTCTCCGGAATTATTGAGGTCGGGGTTAAGGGGAGTGTTGGTTTGAGGAGTTGGCCATGGCCATAGACTTGGCATGCTGGGAAGCATATTCCACCAGCTGGAATAAGTTGATGCCGTTTGCGTTGGTTGCGTCAGATGATTGGGGAGAATGTGTTCGAAATATCCTTTTTTAGGGTGGGAGGACTGGATGCTTAAGGTTCTCTGTTGTTGATGCTCGTTAATATCAAAAATCTTGACGCCTTCCGGTTCTGAAGCAAGACAAAAGTGACAGGGATGGAACCCGTGTTCATTCAGGGTCTTGCGAAGATAGGTAAGATGAGGCTCCATATCTATAGACGAATGGTCCATGCTTATCCCGGGTTTGGTAAGTATGCCGGAGGTAAACACTGAAAGCGCCAATGCAGTGAAAGAAGTTTGAAATAAAGCGTTTTTCATAAAATTCGTGTCCTTTAAATAAGTATTCAATTTTTTATTTTTATATTTAACAAATATCTCAAAATGTGCTCATCAATACTATTGTTACTTGATAATATTAAGAAATCGCTAAATTTTGAACGTTTTCTCGCTGTCCATCACGTTCTCAAAGCAAATCTTGGGGGGTGGCTTATTTTCGGAATGATAGCAGATAGAAAAAATAGTTATGTCCCCCTTTACAAGGGGTTCATTAGTTAATAACCTATTAATATAAAATTTTAATAGAATTTTAATTTGATAGCGGGGAATCATGGATCGCAAAATCTTACTGCTTGTGGCGATGGTATGTGGGCTCTCTATGGGCAAAGCTCATGCTAATACTAACGCTGATGATGACGATGCCACTTATGATGCCCCGCATCAAACCCTCGTTGAAAGGCCTCTAAAATATTATGTAGGTTTGGTGGGTGGCATTGAGCGCATGACAGGACGGCGCACGGAAGGCTTGAGTGAAGCTGCCGCTTCAACCGTCTATGCGGACAACAAAAGGATACTGGAAAACAATTCAACGATATCGGCCGTTGGGGGTTTTTTGTGGAAGTTTCCCCCGCTGCCGATCTGGATGGGGATGGAAGCGTACCTTGGTCGGGGAAACGCCCTTTCTTCGGTTACGGCTAACGCTTCGGATGCAGGAGGAAACAATCTATATTACACAACGGATTTTCAAAGAAAATTCTTTTATGGAGGCCTGATCAGGGTCGGGCATTTCTTCTGCCCGGATCTTCTGGGGGCCATTTCTTTGGGTATTGACCGAAGCCAGTTTTTAACCAAACGGTCCCTCAATACAAACCGTATCAACCGGACAAAAGGATTTAACGGCTTTTTATTTGGGCTTGGGCTTGAAAAACACTATGGCCATTTAGGGGTCGGCCTTGACCTCAAATTAATTCAGTACCGCAGACAGCTTACATCTGACCCTGTGGCTTTAGCGGCGGGCGCGGGCCAGCTTAATTTCTCCGTCCGCCCCGTCATGTATTCAGTGGCATTGAGGCTCTGTTATCTGTTTTAGGGGAAGTTTTTATTTATTTTTAAACATAGAGTAGGGCAATTTGTGGTTTATTGATTCCGTAGGCGTTCATGCCTATGGCGTTTCCTGGAATGATGCCGGGGTTATGAACATTGCGACACGGTTAACTCAAGATAAATTTTTAGCCATCATCAATTGTATTAACGAGAAATTCTAGTCGGCTTTGTTCTTAAGGCAGCCGGACAGGAACGCATTCCTCCACCTCAATTCCCTCCGGCGTAACAGTGCACAGATAGGCATAGGCTTCTACCCCACGAGAGAGGGCTTGCGCCGCAGTTGCTGCATAAACCGGGTCGAGGTCGGCAGCAAAGGAGAAATGGCTGCAATCATTACGTTGAATGATATACAACATGACGGCCCTGCCGCCGCTGGCAACGATCGCTTCTAATTCCCGCAAATGCTTGGCGCCGCGCGTGGTGACGGAGTCGGGAAATTCTGCTCCTCTTCCTCGTTTGAGGTGAACATTCTTGACCTCCACATAACAGGGGGGCCTGTCTGGGGAGGTAAGCAATAAATCAATGCGGGAGTTTTGGCCGTACTTGACTTCCCGCTTCAAGGACTCGTAGCCCGTCAATTCGGCAATCCGCCCTCCTAAAATGGCTTCCTCGGCAAGGCCATTGGGCAGGCTTGTGTTGACGCCCACATGGGTTCCGTCCATCTCGACAATCTGCCAAGTATAGCTGAGTTTGCGGGAAGGGGAAGGATGGTGAGATACCCACACGCGCAAACCCGGCGTTGTTCCTCCAAGAAGAGCGCCCGGGTTGGCGCAATGGGCCGTGATAGCTTCCCCGGAATCTAAGGTAATATCAGCCAGAAAACGCTTGTATCGCTTGATGAGGCGGCCAGGGGTAAGGGGATGGGAAAAATTCATCGAGGTTGCTCTCTCATGGTTAGGCGTGTTATTTCCTTTAACAAAACGGCGACGAAAGGACAAGAGACCATGACGCAAACGGCAGCCATATTAATTATTGGAAATGAGATCCTCTCTGGAAGGACCCAGGATGCCAATATCCAGTACTTAGCTAAACGGCTCGGCGATGTTGGGATTCGCCTGGATCAAGCGCGCGTGATTCCGGACGATGTGCCTGTGATTGTTTCAAACGTACGGGATCTGGCGGGAACTCACACTTATGTCTTTACGACAGGTGGCATTGGCTTCACCCATGATGACCGCACCGCCATGAGCCTTGCGGCAGCTTTTGGGGTAGAGCTTGAAGAGAACCCGGCGGCTTTGCGCCTTTTACAGGATTATTATGGAGATGCCCTGAATGAAGCCCGCCGTCGCATGGCCCTGATACCTGCCGGCGCGACGTTGATTGATAATCCCGTTAGCAAAGCGCCCGGGTTTCAAATTCAGAATGTTTTTGTGCTTGCGGGGGTTCCCAGTGTGATGCAGGCGATGTTTGACAGTTTAGTGGGGCGTTTGGTTGGTGGGGAGCCTATTCTGTTTGCTTCGGTCAGTTGCCGGATTCCGGAAGGCGTCCTGGCGGATGAATTGGCCCTTCTTCAGGACCGTCATCCGGAAGTAGACGTCGGGAGCTATCCTTACTTTAAGTCGGGGATTTTAGGGGTTAGCCTTGTGATGCGGGGCATTGATGCAGACTCAATTTCCAGAGCAACGCGGGATGTTGTGGGTATGATTCAGAATCTGGGGGGAGATCCTGTAATTGAGTAATGCCAAATTGCAATCTTAAAGGATTTTGAAAATTTTACCCCTCACCTGGCGCTTCGTGCCGACCTCTCCTACAAGGGGGAAGGTTCTAAATACAAGCGTGTACCGTACCTCTCCCCTTGTGGGAGAGGCCGCCATGAGTGCAAAGCGTAATGGCGGGTAAGGGGGGCCAGATTATACCAATTGAAGACAGCCTTTATATCATTCTGGCGTCCAGGCTTCATAATCTTTCTGAGGAATGGTTCCTTTCAACCCTTTGGGCTGATGGGCATAAGGTGTCCCTGTTAAATTGGGCAGATGATCTTTTTCCCATGTATAACGCTGGTGAGGTTGGGGGGGTTCCAAGGTTGTGAAGTGGAGCCATCCATGCCAATCGGGGGGAATTTTTGAGGCTTCGGCGCGGCCATTGTACATGACCCAACGGCGCGGCTTGCCATAGCGCATTTTCTTTTTATCTTCGTAATATCTGTTGCCGTGCGAATCTTCTCCGACAGAGCGGCCCCGCCACCACGTGCGGAAAAAAATAGAAATACTCAACAAAATTCTCCCGGTTTTTCCTTTATTCTAATGGCTTTTTTCGGGGTTGGCGAGAGGGAATGCGTCAGAGTGTAACCGTTTGTAAAAAATCAATAAAAATTAATACAATATTTATAAAACAATCTCAAATAAATCAACGGATTTTTGCAAAATCCCATTGACTCCCATGTTATCCCATGTTATCCCATAATAGAGGGGATTTGTGATTGAATGGCGCTTTTTTTATCAACATTTGTAAATAAGATCGACAAGAAAGGGCGGGTCTCTGTGCCGGCTTCCTTTCGCACATCCCTGTCTTCTGGCCAATCCTCCCTCACAGGTGAGCCCTCTTTCTCCGGTATCGTGGTCTTTCGCTCATTAAAGCATCCTGCCCTTGAGGGGTGTGGGGTGGATCGTATGCAGCGTTTAAGCAGCAGCATTGACCGCCTTGATTTGTTTTCCGATGCTCAAGATGACCTTGTCTCCGCTATTTTTGCCGATTCCCACCTTTTGTCCTTTGACAGTGAGGGGCGCGTGAGCATCCCGGAAGACTTCCTAGAATTTGCAGGGCTGACAGAGCAGGTTGCGTTTGTCGGTCGGGGGGCGACCTTCCAGTTATGGTCTCCGGAAGTGTTCCAAAAAGTCCAGGAAGATGCAAGGCAGCGCCTTAAGCGCGAAGGGCCGGCGGTACGGTTGAGCCTGGAGGAAAAAGCATCATGAGCCATATCCCCGTCTTGTTGCCAGAAATGCTGACAGCCCTCTCTCCTAAAGAGGGAGAAATTTATGTGGACGCAACTTTCGGCGGTGGTGGTTACAGTCGGGCTATTCTTGAAGCTGCGCCTTGTCGGGTTGTGGGAGTTGACCGGGATCCGGCTGCTATTGCCAAAGGTAAGGTTCTGGAAGGAGAGTTTGCCGAGCGGTTCCAGATGCTGCAAGGAACTTTTAGCCAGCTAAAGGATTTGCTGGAGGGCATCGGTTTATCAAAAGTTCACGGATTTGTCTTCGATTTAGGTGTTTCCTCCTATCAGCTTGATGAGGCAGACCGTGGTTTTTCGTTTCGCTTTGAGGGCCCGTTGGATATGCGTATGTCGCAGGAGGGAATAAGCGCTGCAGATGTTCTCAATACCTATTCCGAACAGGAGTTGGCGGACATTATTTTCCGTTATGGTGAAGAAAGAAGGTCCCGCGCTATTGCCCGCAAAATTGTAGCCTTTAGGAAGCAGGAGCCTTTTCGAACAACCACTCAGCTTGCAAACATCGTGAAATCTGTCGTGAAAGGAGCAAAAGATGGTCAAAATCCGGCGACATTAACATTTCAAGCCTTGCGTATCTTTGTGAATAATGAGTTAATTGAAATAGATAAGGGTTTAAAGATAGCTGAAAAATGTTTGGCTCCCGGTGGTCGTTTGGTTGTTGTAACCTTTCATTCTTTAGAAGATCGTTTGGTAAAGCAATTTTTAAAGGCCCGCCAAGGCGCTCGCCAAGGTCGAGGCTCTTCAGGGTCCCGCCATTTACCTGGCCCGCCGGTTGGAGCGGAAGACTTGACGCCGACATTTGCGCAAGGGAAGGGAACAGCTGCAAGCGTAAAAGGGATAACGCCAAGCATTGCTGAATTACGCTTGAATCCCCGGGCGAGATCAGCGCGCCTGCGGTCGGCGGTTCGGCTATCCCCAATCGGTGAGCCTCTTGAAAGACAAGAGAGGGGGGGCTGATGCGGCGTCCAACATTTTTGTTTGTATTTATTTCGGCCGGTGTAGGATTGGGGCTTTTCCAATTGAAATATGAAGTTATGAACCTTGAGCAGGATCATCGCCGTATCCGTAAAACAATTCGTGAGACAGATGAGTCTATCCATGTTCTAAGAGCAGAATGGGCGCATTTAAATGACCCGAAGCGGCTTCAGAACTTGTGCGAAAGGTATTTGTCTATCGCGCCTATCCAGGGTTCCCAGTTGATTTCTTTACAGCAGGCTACGGAGGGTGAAGCAGGAGGGGCGCCAGGGTATGACCGTGGAGCTATGGATGAGCTTGTAGCAGAGCTTGTCTCTGATACGCAGCTAGCAGCCTTGAATGAATAGGGGGCGGATGTGAAACATTTCATGGCCGAACCTTTGCGCGTCCTGACAAAGCATCTAAGCTTATGGCATCAGATCATGCGTGACCGCAATGTTCTTGAAACGGCCAAGAACCGCTCTTTGGTGGCAGGGGCAGCCTTTAGCGTTGCTTTCCTGTTCATTTTTATACGCTTGGCTGATGTTATGGTGGTTCGCTCTTTGTGGGACTCTTCTGATCCTGAGATGCCCCAGGGGGGAGCTGTAGCTTCTGCAAAAACAGGGCCACGTGCAGATATTCTGGACCGTAATGGAGAGATTCTGGCAACCCATCTGGTAACCGGATCGGTATATGCGAATCCCAAGGTCATTATAAATGCAGAAGAAGCTGCGGCAAAATTATCCGGTCTTCTTCCTGAGCTAGAGTATAATGCTATTTTGAAGAAACTGAAATCCGACAGAAGGGGGTTTGTCTGGATTGTTCGGCATATTTCTCCCAAACTCCAGCAAGCCATCAATCATCTTGGGATCCCGGGCATTTATTTGCAGCGTGATGAGCGGCGTGTTTATCCGTATGGCGCGCTTGTCTCTCATGTTTTGGGATATTGTGGTATTGATAATGATGGGTTGGCAGGCGTTGAAAAGTATTTTGATGAGCAGTTGACCCATAAACAGGATCCGTTGCTTCTGTCTATTGATATGCGTGTCCAGCATGCTGTCCACGATGAATTAGCAAAATCTGTTGTGGAATTTGAG
This sequence comes from uncultured Candidatus Finniella sp., assembly GCA_964641635.1. Taxonomy (GTDB): domain Bacteria; phylum Pseudomonadota; class Alphaproteobacteria; order Paracaedibacterales; family VGCI01; genus VGCI01. The sequence goes on from CAZXMD010000002.1 coordinate 21,435, forward strand.
GCTGAGGGCGGAAGCGCCATGGTTATGGCCATCAAGACAGGTGAAATTTTTGGTATGGTTTCGCTGCCCGACTATGACCCGAATTTGCCAAATCAGAAGAGCCAGATAAATGCGACTTTCAATCGCAACACTTTAGGAACCTATGAATCCGGATCTATTTTTAAGATCTTCAATACGGCAATTGCCTTAGAAACTGGCACGGCTTCATTAAGCAGCCTTTATGATGCAACCCTCCCTATTCGTGTTGGCCCCTTTCAGATCAAAGATTTCAGAGGAAAAAAGCGAGTTCTTGATGTGCAGGAGGTCTTCATTCATTCTTCAAACATTGGCTCTGCTAAAATGGCTTTGCAATTCGGGGCGCAAGTTCAACGACAGTACCTGGAGAGATTTGGTATGTTGAAGGCTCCCACCTTGGAGCTACCAGAAATAGGATCACCCCTGGTGCCAAAAGTTTGGCGGCCGGTAACCACGATGACGATTGCTTATGGGTATGGAATTACATCGAGTCCTCTCCAGCTTATGGTTGCCGTTGCAGGGATTGTTAATGATGGGTGGTTTCGGCCAGCAACCCTCATGAAGAAAGATCCTGCGGCCCTAAGTGAGCCTGTGCGCATCCTGTCTTCCAGAACATCGGCGAAAATGCGTGACCTCATGCGGTTGGTCGTGATGGAAGGGACAGCACGGAAAGCCAATGTTCCAGGTTATGAAGTAATGGGGAAGACGGGATCCGCCCATAAACAGGTAGGACGGGGATATGCGGATAAGGCAAAGCTGACTTCTTTTATTGGGGTCTTCCCAAAAGACAACCCAAAGTATATTGTCTTATTGTTTTTGGATAATCCAAAACCGACGAAGGATACACATGGCTATGCTACAGGCGGGTGGAACGCGGCTCCAACGGGAGGGCGTATAATCGCTCGGGTAGCGCCCTTATTAGGTGTTATCCCCGTTGCAGATGAGGAAGCAGGAGAAACGATGGGGCCCCAGGAAAAATTAACACAAGCAAAATTAACACACGTAACCCACATTCAGGAAAATCTCAATGACGCTGAATGACCTTGCCCATCACTTAGAGCAAGGCATGGTAAGACAAGGGAGTTTTGATCGCAATGGGCTAACTTCCTTTCCCGGATCTTTTTCAGGCTTGTCTCATGATTCGCGAAATGTAAATGCCGGGGATGTTTTTGTCGTCATTCCTTGTGATCAGGCTGAATCGCATGCCCGGGCTGCCTTGAAGGCAGGAGCCGTCGCATTGATTGCTGAGCCTGATTTTGTAGAAGCCATGGGAGATAAGCTGGATGTGCCCATTCTAACAGTGGCGTCTTCCAGGCGCGCATTGTCGCAAGCGGCTGCGTTGATTTATCCCGGTCAGCCGGGAACCATTGTCGCCGTAACCGGGACAAATGGTAAAAGCTCCGTTGTCGCGTCGGTGCGTCAAATCTGGCAAAAACTCGGACTTGCGGCGGCGAGTATGGGAACCTTGGGTGTTGACCTTTCGTATAAGGCGAAGTTGAAGAGTGATCTCCCCGTAACAAAATTAACGACACCGGATGCCTTGATATTTCATCAAACCCTGAATAAATTAGCGGAATCACATGTCACACACTGTGCGTTTGAAGCCTCAAGCCATGGTATAGATCAATATCGCCTCCATGGTGTTCGCCTTGCGGCAGCCGGTTTTACGAACTTGAGTCAGGACCACCTGGATTACCATGAGACCATGGATGCTTATTTTGAAGCAAAAGCTAAACTGTTTATGGAAATTTTACCACCAGACAAGACGGCTGTTTTGAATGTGGCTTCCTCCTATTTTTCAGCGTTAAAGGCTATGATTTCGGGGCGTGGGCAAACGGTTATCTCTTATGGCGTTGATCTTGAAGCTGATTTAATGGCGACAAACATCCGCCTTTCAACGGATCAAATCCGGTTTGACCTGACTTTTCAGGGACAAACATGGTCTGACATCCCCTTAAATATGGTTGGCGCTTTTCAGGTGGAAAACATCTTGTGTGCAATGGGGCTGGTTATTGCGAGCGGTGTTTCTGCGTCATCAATTGTGGCAACGTTGCCAAGCTTGTGCAGCGCCCCGGGCCGGATGGAACTGGTTGGCAAAACACCTGAGGGGAGCGCCATATTTATTGACTATGCTCATACCCCCGATGCTTTAAGCCGTGCCTTGATGGCTTTGCGTGAGCATGTTATGGGAAATGGCCGGTTGAGGGTCGTCTTTGGGTGCGGCGGGAATCGGGATGCAAAAAAACGCGCCCAAATGGGGCAAATAGCGCTTACCCTTGCGGATGACATATATGTGACGGATGACAACCCGCGGGATGAGGAACCCGCCTTTATTCGGGCCCAAATTCTGGTTGCCTGTCCGACGGGTCATGAAATTGGAGACCGTCATCAAGCCATACGAACGGCGATTCGCCAGATGCGCCCTAATGATGTCCTGCTCATTGCTGGAAAGGGTCATGAACATGGACAGATTGTTGGGGATAAGGTCATCCCGTTTGATGATCGGACAGAGGCGCAATCCATTTTAAAAGAAGGGGCGGCGGCATAATGATCTCGTCTGACCTTTGTCTTTGGACCAGCCAGGAAGTCGCTGCAGCTTTGGCGATACCCGAGGAATCTCTCCCGTGGGAAGCTACCGGCATATCCATTGATTCACGTACCCTAAAACCTGGCGATTTATATGTTGCCATTCACGGTGACAACCATGACGGACATGCTTTTGTTGCCGATGCGTTTGCCAAAGGGGCCGTTGCGGCGATTGTCGATCATCCTGTTGAGGGACATAGGCAGTTTCCTCAAATTATTGTTGAAGACACTTTGGCAGCCCTCTCAAAGCTTGGTGCTTTTGCGCGGCAGCGGACGAACGCCACGATTATTGCTGTGACAGGGAGCGTTGGTAAGACCAGCACGAAGGAACTGCTTCGCCATGTCCTTGGGGTGTATGGCATTACATTTGCCTCGCCTGCAAGTTATAACAACCATTGGGGGCTCCCCCTTAGTCTGGCCTCTATGCCCCGTGATGCGGTTTATGGTGTTTTTGAGGTGGGCATGAATCACCGGGGTGAAATTGCTCCCCTTACTTCTTTAGCATGCCCGCATATCGCGCTAATTACGGCTATTGCGGAGGCGCACATTGGTTTAATGGCGTCGCGACAGGAAATTGCTGAAGAAAAGTCAGATATTTTCACAAGTTCACCGGCTCCGGGTTTAGCGATCATTAACCAGGATGCCCCGGAATTTGAATTGATGCGAAGCCACGCGGTCAAATGTCGTGTTTCCAAAATTCTTGGCTTTGGAAAAAGCGAAGAGGCGGCGGTTCGGCTCGTGGATTACCGCACGGATACAACAGGACAAAAAGGAATGGTGACAGCGGCCTTGAATGGGCAAAATGTGGTTTACACCCTGCCTCAGCCTGGAGAACATGTGGCTATGAATAGCCTGATTGCCTTGGCTCTGGGGGAAGCTCTTGGACTTGATCAGGGGCGGTTGATTGCCCAATTAAATACCTTGCCTGCGGTAAAGGGACGGGGAAAGCAATACCGCATTCCGGTTACGGGCGGTGAAATTTTGCTGATTGATGATGCCTATAATGCGAATTTAGTGTCAATGCAGGCCGGGTTATCTGTTCTAGCGGCAATGCCCGTCTCGCCTAAAGGACGACGGCTGGTTGTTTTGGGTGAAATGCTGGAGCTTGGAAATCAGGCAGAGGCCTGTCACCAGCAACTGATGGCTGAAGTTCTGGCGCGTCCCATTCATAGTGTCTTCGCAGTTGGTGGCCCCGTTATGGAAACTGCTTTTAAGAGAGATGTGCCGATTGATAGGGTCGGAGGCTATGCGCAAAGCGCGGAAGCTTTGGCCCTTCTTGTTCTGGATGCTTTGCATCCGGGTGATATTGTCTTTGTCAAAGGATCCAAAGGAAGTCAGGTGAGCAAAGTCGTCGACAAATTATTGGATCAAAAAAACGTTCAGGATGTGGTGGTTTCATAAACGATGCTCTATTATTTTCTCTTCCCGTATGCAGGGCAAATTCCTTTTTTTAATCTTTTTAGATATTTAACATTCCGCACGGGAGGCGCAATCTTAACAGCCCTGATTTTAAGCTTCTGCTTAGGGCAGCCGGTTATTAATTGGCTGAAAAGAAGGCAAGGTCAAGGGCAGCCTATTCGTGAAGATGGGCCCGAAACGCATTTGATAACCAAAAAAGGAACCCCGACAATGGGGGGCAGCTTGATTTTACTCGCATTGACGTTCAGCACGCTCTTATGGGCAGATTTATCCAATGCCTATATCTGGATTGTTTTGATTGTCACCCTCGGTTTTGGGGTGATCGGGGCAAGGGATGACTATCTAAAACTCACCCGACGGAGTAGTAAAGGGTTATCCGCACAGCGTAAATTTCTGGGGCAGGTCCTCATTTCTGGTATTGCGACATACTTTATTATGGAGCTGTCGAGCAAGAATTTGGTTGGAGCTGTCGCTGTGCCCATTTTCAAAGACTACCTGATCCATATGGGGCTGTTTTACTATGTTTTTGCGATCTGTGTCATGGTGGGGGCGTCGAATGCCGTGAACCTGACGGACGGTTTGGATGGCTTGGCCATTGTTCCGGTAATGATTGCCATGAGTTGTTTTGCCTTGATTTCGTACCTTGTGGGAAACGCCGTATTTGCCAATTATCTTCAGATACATTATGTGCCCCATGTTGGTGAACTGGCCGTTTTTGGAGGCGGACTCATTGGGGCGGGGCTCGGGTTCCTCTGGTTTAATGCGCCTCCTGCAAAAGTATTTATGGGAGATACAGGTTCGCTTGCAGCCGGAGGTGCGTTGGGTGTTATCAGCGTGATCACAAAACATGAGCTTGTTTTGACGATTATCGGTGGGTTGTTCGTGATTGAGGCGATCTCTGTGATTTTGCAAGTGGGGTATTATAAATTAACAAAACGTCGGATTTTCCTGATGGCGCCTATTCATCACCATTTTGAAAAGAAGGGGTGGGCAGAGCCAACAATCGTTGTCCGCTTCTGGATTATTGCCAGCATCCTTGCTCTGGTCGGGCTTTCAACACTGAAGCTGCGGTAATAAATCCCATAAAACAAAGGGTGTTGCCGTTAGAAAACCACAAAAAATTGGCTTTTAAGTCAAAGCTAATGGTATGGTATACAAAGCTTAGTTGTAATTTGAGTATTTTGTCGTAACCTCCTTCTCGTCATCAATCGCGAGCGTAGCGTGACGATCCAGGGTGATAGTTTTATCCTTTGTCACTGGATTGCTTCCTTGCTTGACGCTTCTCGCAATGACGGGAACAGGAAATTAAAAATCTCAGTTTATGGGAAAATCAAGCTTAATATAAATTTTGACTCCAAAGGTTTTGAGGATTTAGATGATGCCGTACTGGTTTCCCGTTGAGGGGAAGACATATGTTGTTTTGGGCTTGGCCCGTTCCGGACTTGCAACCGTTAAATGGTTGTTGGCAAGGGGGGCGTCTGTTATTGCCATTGATGAGAACCCAGATCGGGTGGTAGACGCTCAAAAATTAGGGGCTCAAATCGGCCCTAGAATTTCTTGGGACTGTGTTAGTGCTCTTATCCAAAGTCCCGGGATCCCTTTGTGGTTCCCGGCTCCTCACCCCATTACACAAGAGGCGCGTGAGAAAGGCGTTCCTATTATTGGGGACGGGGATTTGTTGAGAGCGGCGCATCCGGACTCTCGGTTTGTCGGAATTACAGGAACGAATGGAAAATCGACAACAACGGCCTTGATCGGGCATATCCTTAAAACATGCGGAGTTGACTGCCAGGTGGGGGGAAATATCGGGGTGCCTATGCTGGATTTGCCGTCGGCGCAAACATATGTTCTGGAGCTTTCTTCCTATCAGTTAGATTTGTCGGAAGGGTTGGATTTACACATAGTCGCTTGGCTGAATATTTCGCCGGATCACCTGGATCGCCATGGATCTCTGGAAAATTATATTGCTGCAAAGAAGCGGATTTTTAAACCGCATGAACCTACACAAATAGCGGTTATAGCGGTGGACGACGCGGCTTCGGAAGCGGTTTGGCGGGAGATTTCAACTACACAGTCTGCAATCCCCATTTCTGTGAACCGGAACCTTGCGGAAGGAATTTATCTTCAAGAAAATTGGTTGATGGATGGATTGGAGCAGGTATTGGATGTCACAACACTACCCACCTTAAAGGGGGTTCATAATTTCCAGAACGTGGCTGTTGCCTATGGTGTTGGTAAGGTTTTAGGTCTTGCAAAGCTGGAAATGATTAAGGCGATTCAGTCATTTCCAGGGTTGGCCCATCGCCAAGACAATGTGGGAACGCTTAGAAACGCGCAGTTTATCAACGACAGTAAGGGGACAAACGCGGACGCAACAGCCAAAGCCCTGGCGACTTTTGATAAAATTTATTGGATTGCCGGAGGAAGAGCAAAAGGCGACGGGATTGAATCCCTGTCTTCCTATTTTTCGAAAATTGTGCATACTTTCTTAATAGGGGAAGCCCAGGAACAATTTGCCGCCACGTTGGAGGGAAAGGTGCCCTATACGAAGTCAGGAACGATGGAAAAAGCAGTGACGGAATCATATCAATTAGCTTTGGCCAATGGGATGCCAAATTCCGTTATCCTATTATCTCCGGCATGCGCCAGTTTTGACCAGTTTCAGGACTTTGAACATCGGGGCAATGTTTTCTGCCAGCTTGTTCGGTCCTTGGAGATAACAGAATGATAAAGGATTCCTTGTCGGCTGAACCAAATTATCGCTGGATGCGTCGACGTCAGCAACCTATGAAACAGGAACCGGAGTCAACGGAATTGACAGATATCTCTCTTCTTGCCCAGTCATCCGTTAAGGTCAAGAACTATACATTCTCTCGCCGGGATACCAGCATTCTTGGACGTTGGTGGTGGACAGTTGACCGATGGAGCTTGGGAGCAATCGCTATTTTGATGGGGGTTGGCATTCTTTTAAGTTTTGCTGCGAGCCCTCCCGTTGCGGATCGATTAAATCTAGGTGGTTTTTACTTTGTAAAGCGTCATGTTTTTATGATGATCCCCACTTTTTTTGTTTTGATCTTGACGTCATTGATGACCCCTCGGCAAACTCGGCGGCTTGCAAGTCTCGTCTATTTAGTCGGGTTAGGCCTGCTCGTTCTTACCATCACAAGTGGCATGGAAATTAAAGGCGCACGTCGGTGGATGAGTTTTGGAAGCTTTTCAATTCAGGCTTCAGAGTTTGTCAAACCGGCGTTTGCCGTTCTGGTTGCCTGGATGCTTACCGAACGCTACCGCAACCCTCACTTCCCGGGGATGTTGATCTCTTGCAGTCTGTTAGGTCTTTTCGCCCTTCTCTTGATGCTTCAACCGGATTTGGGGATGACCGTTGTGACAACGGCAGCGTGGATCGGGCAACTGTTTATTGCTGGCATGCCCTTATTCTGGATGGGCCTTGTGGCCGCTATGGGAGTTATGGGATTGATCGGGGCCTATTTTTTCTTTCCCCATGTGGCCAGGCGTATTGACCAGTTCCTGGACCCCACAACAGGGGATCCGAAGCATGATCTTTATCAGGTTCATCAATCCCTGGAAGCCTTTACGAATGGGGGCTTGCTGGGACGGGGCCCCGGGGAGGGAACGGTTAAGAAATATATTCCGGATGCCCATGCAGACTTTGTTTTTGCCGTTGCCGGTGAAGAGTTCGGGCTGATTCTTTGTACCATGGTTGTCGGGTTGTTTGGCTTTATCGTTGTGCGGTCTTTTTTGCGCGTCATGCATGAGAGCAGCCTTTTTGTAATCTTGGCCGTTTGTGGGCTGATCATCCAATTTGGTTGCCAGGCCCTGGTGAATATGTCGTCGACCCTCCATATCATCCCCACCAAAGGAATGACCATGCCTTTCATAAGCTATGGGGGCTCCTCCCTTTTGGCCCTTGCTATGTCCATGGGAATGGTCTTGGCCCTCACCCGCCGCCGCCATGGCGCCGCTGAGATTATGTGAGGGAAGATGCAAAAAATAAAAAACACCTTGAAAAAAATATTAAATACAATATATTAATAGATGTAAAGTGTCGTATTTTTGTAGGTGATTTTATCATGCGTACAGGGTGTTTGGAAGAAAAGATTCAGAATTTTATAGATCGCAAGCGGCGACTTGTCTTTTTGCGCGTTGATTTTGAAGAAATATGCCCAGATTATGACCAGGTTGGGCGTGCCCTCAAAAAACTCGTTAAAAAGGGAAAGCTCTTAAAAGTAGGGTATGGCCTATACACAAAAGCCAAAATATCGAGCGTATCTGGAAGAGTCATCCCTCGAGCAACACTTCCAACAATTGGGAAGGAATGCTTAAAGCGCCTTAAGGTACAAACAGCGCCAAGTCGATCGGAACGCGACTATAATCAGGGGATATCAACACAAGTGCCGACGGGCCGCGTTATCGCGGTTAAAGGCCGCATAACAAGAAAGATTGGATATAGTGGGGTCATTCTCTCTTTTGAAAAAAACCGATCTAGAGCTGCTTACAGATAAGGCTGCAGAGCTTGTTTCTGAGGTAAGTTTTCTACTAAGTTGCAATCAAAGGATACCAAAAATTTACCCCTCACCCGCCATTACGCTTATGGCGACCTCTCCCACAAGGGGAGTTGCACTTAATACAAGCGTGCACTTTACCTCTCCCCTTGTGGGAGAGGTCAACCTTGAGCAAAGCGAAAGGGTGGGTGAGGGGGAAAATTACAATTTATGGCTACAATTTAATATAGCCTGAAAATTCAAAAAATTAAAGAAGCCTTAATGTGAAGCTACTTATTATTGTAAAAGCAATAAATTAATAAGGAGCAATTACATGACCAACGTATCTAGATTTTATTCGATTTTAGTCCTTATTGTAATGTTTAGCACTTCAGAAAAATGTTTGACTGAGCAAATACAAGATGTGAAAGAATCTGAAGAAAAATTGCCTGTAATTATTAACAGGGGCTATAAAGTCCTAGATGGAAAGAGTGTTCAAGAATTTGCATATGACAATGCAATCTCAAATCTCAAAAAAGATAGACTTGTTCCTATTGAAGAAAAAGCTGATATTGACTATGGGAAAATCAGCAAGCTAGTATCTTCAATAAGAAGTAAACTGTGTTCAATAAACCAAGATGGTTCCTATGAAGTATGGTTGCAAGTAGAAGGGGGAGCATCGGGGGTTTTTGTTAGCGCTTCTGCTCAAACAGGTATAAAGGCCACTATTAATTGCTCTACTGAACACAAATAACTAACGGGTGTGTCTTCCCTTATCTTGTTCACTCAGAGCGAATTGAATTGGGGCTATTAAAAGCCTAGAAACATGAGCACGCTTGGTATATAAATCAGACACCTTTTGTGAGCAAGGAAATATGACCCAAACAACCTCAAAAACAATCATTCTTTCCTCCGGTGGAATCAAAGGTGGTGGAGTCAATTTTGATGCGAAAGTTCGAAGAAACTC
>CAZXMD010000003.1:0-29054 GCA_964641635.1 uncultured Candidatus Finniella sp.
GTCGAGAAAAAGCATCCCCAGGAATACAAAAGAAAAGTAGATATCGATGAACTGAGGAAGAACTCGAAGGGTGGGAATAGATTTTGGTGGGAGTTAAGAGACCATCATGACAACCAGGTCGTTTCGAGCGATGCGTTAGACATTCATAGTTTAGACGATCTTTTACTCAGCGTCTTGAGAAATCAAGTTAGAGATGTTGAATTGAGTGAGAAAAGCAGAGTTAAATATAATCAATATTTGGCGGAGGTTGATGACTCAGATGAAGAGAAAATGGAGGAAGAAATTTCTTCTCTTTTCAAGAAGCTTTTAGAGGAATAAGGGTTTAAAATGTTTATATATTAGATGTAAGCTTTAACCCAGATGGTATGAGAGATTTATAAATGACTATTAATTTATTTTTGTTGGTTTTTTCCTTTAATTTGGTTGCTTTGCAAGCTTCATTTAGTATGGAAACCAAAAGCAGTGGCCACATGTCTGGCGACATCCAACAAACTTCTATTCATGGAATAACGCCTAAAACTATTCCCCCAAAATATAGTCTTGAAAATCTTCGTAAGGATTCATGGGTTATGGATCTAAGCTTCATAAAAAAGAAATACCCAATTTCTTTGGCGACAGAACAAGAATGGAGCACGAAGTCTCTTTTAGCTAATAAGTGTTTTATCTATCATGGCATAGATTTTCTTGAATTTGATATAGATAGGGTATTAGAGGAATATTCCTCTTTCTTCAATAGGCCTTCAGAATTAGTAGCTGGAGATAAAGCATATTTTAGCAGTCTATGGGATAGGGGGGTATTATCCACATCTCTTGTGTGTGCAGATACTCCTTTTGCAGCAGGTAATTATGGATTGATTCTTGATGTGCCGCCCCAATTGATCATTCGAACCTATACATCTGACGCTGTCACAAGCGGAGGAGGCGGTATACGGCAATACAGAAATAGCCCTGAAGAGTTAAATAACTTCTTGGATATGCATGTTATAAATTCTTATGGGGGGGTGAACCCTCACCAATATGATAAACAATCTAGTACCCCCTTAATCCCTGTAACGGAACTTCGAAGCATAACACAAATGAATAAAGGACATAATGAAGTCTTTATAGCACCGAGAGGGATGGTGGAGGGTAAGCCATTCGAAATCAAAATTATCGGTATTTTTATCAACGATCACGCTATGCAAACGGAATTTTCTTTACCCCCGCAATGGCCAAAAGATCAGCCATTTCCCGGGCAGCCAAAACATTCCAATGCTGAAAAGTTACGGATGCTTAAAGAAATTGCTTCAGAGGTGAAACTACCCATCTTAAAGCAGAGCAATTTAAATAAGGATATGGAACTCCTTCAATCGCATGGTCAAACAATTCATCCCGAGCAAAAGGGCGAGAGCAAACCGATCAGTAAACAGAATAGTATTTCATCTGATACTGACTATGGCCCTATGGTAAAAAAGCACAGCGAGTCTCTTGATGAAATTCAACGGCTAGAGGTGTTTATTCAGCATCCAGGTGCTCATCCTCTTCCAGGAAAATCTATGAGCGGACAGACATCTGAAGAGATTCAGCAAGCCAAAACACATTATGAAGACCGTCTTCGGGAGCTTAAGAAGAGGTTACAGTAAGAGGAGAGAGGGTTTAGGTTCCCCAGCTCATCTCTGTCAGCGCATAGTTCGGTGCAATGCCTGTTTTTTGGCTCAGATCCCGAAGAAAGTCAGGCGTTTCATCCGTCATTTTTCCGTCCGTGAGCAAGACTTCGTGGTGGATACCCCCCATGATGAGCGCTCCATCGATCTGGTTGCTCATGGCGCCTTTGATGTCGGTGGTTAGAGAGTCCCCAATGGCTAAAATGCGGGAGGGGGCAATGCCCCCCAAAAGCGACAGAACTGGTTGATAGACAGCGGGATAAGGTTTCCCGTGATAAAAGACATCACCACCCATTTTTTCGTAACGCTCCGCTACGCCCCCGCAGCATAAAATGATTTGCCCTCCGCACACAACCACTCGGTCAGGATTCGCGCAAAGCATGGGCAAATTACGGTCAATTGCGCTCTTTAAATCATCCTCATAATCCTCAATATGGGGAAACTCTGCACCGGTCATGAGAAGAAAATCAGCGTCGTTTGGAGAGAGCGCCTTTTGATAATTTAAATCTGAAAACATAGGATGATGAAATTCAGGCCCAATATGATAGAGGCGTTCCCCTAACTGTTGATGCCAGGCGTCGGGCCGGTTTTTGAGCCCGTGATGGGTATCTTCTCCGGAGGTGTAAATATGTGTGTAAAGGTTACGCGCTAAGCCCATACCTTCCAGATGGGTTTCGGATGCAAAAACACGGCGGGGGGAGTTTGACAACAGCAACGTTATTTTTTTCAAGTCTTTCAGATTTTTCAAAGTTTCAAGGGCACACGGGTAAGGCTTGCGACCATTATGGATCACGCCCCAAAGATCAATGATAAACGCATCATATTGGTCAACCACATCTTTGATGCCGGAAATAAATTGTGGTGTCATCAGTGTCTCACTCTCCTAGAATTAAAGGAAACCTTAGGGGAAGGGGCGCGCAGAGGTCAAGTGGAAAGTAAATTTTATATTGTGATCTTAAAAAATTACTTCTCGGAAATTTGGATTTCTGTTATGGGTCTGCTTTTCGAGATGAAGCCGCATTCAAGCATGAAGTACGCCCCATAACAAGGAGCTCTTATATGCTCTCATAAAAAAGGCAGGAGATTATCCTGCCTTTTCTTTAACCAGATTTTGGACTTAGAACGATATCTTTGTTCCAACAATTCCAATGAGGCCTGCGTTGTTCTGGACGCCACGATTAGTCTTTGTGTCGCTGTTTCCTATGAATGCATTTTCCCGGGCGACAGCCTTATCGTTGCTGCGGCTACGAATATAGTCAACTTCCGTATATACTTTCAAACCAGTTAATGGGGTTACATCGACAGTTGCTGAGTAAAAGTCGCTGTGTGCTTTTTGAAAGTTCCCTGTATTGCGGTTTGTCCGTTGATAGGCGGTTGCGAATTGGTAGGCTCCCATCGTGTAGCCCGCACCGACGTTCCAGGCATGTCCTGCATTCCCATTATTCATGCTTGTCAAATTAACATTTGTCGTACCATAGGTGAAGTCTGCCGTGCGGGGCAAATGGGACTTTCCATTGTCCAGGTAACCGCCACCGAAGCGGAAGTTGTCATATCCTAAAACAAAGCCCAACTGGTAAGCCTTGGTATTTTGAAAAGGAACGCGCTCGCCGCTTGTACCCGCTGAACGAAAGAAATAGGACTTTGCGGTAATTCCGGCGCCGCTCAATGTAATGTTCCACTTGCCCATCTCTTTGCGATAGGTAAACCCAATGGCAACGTTACGCAAATCAAATGGCTGGTTCCCGGAATAATCATATAACCCACGGTTCCCCGGATATTTTTTCGTTCCTGTTCCGGATTGATTGTCGAGCTTTGCATCTCCCCGGTGGGATGTTGAAGGCGTATAGGCGACACCGAAGGTCCATCCCATTAATTCTGGGCTGTAATAGACGATTTTTGTGGCGTTTCCGGTATCTCCAACATTGTCATTTCCCCGCATGACGCCGGCGGACATGTTATAGACATTGCTGAACCCACCATCAAATCCACCTGTTCCCCCAATAATTTTACCGGCATCCCAAATCATGGTATCTTCCGGGCCAACAGTGTCACCAATTTGAAGAGATCCTAATTTCGATTTAAATTGAACGTAGTTCTGGTCAATGATAGAGCCTGACCCGGGAACGGTTTCAAACGTTACCCTGTACATATATTCTATTCCAGATGCAGAGGAACCCATGATGCTGAAGAACAAGTTGGAAACATCAACGCCAATGTGAGGTTGAGGTCCCCCTTTTCCATTTTGGCGCTGTTGCTGGTTCACAAAATAAGAGTTAATGGCGGTAAAACCGTCAATTTTCAAAGTTGGCGGAATAGCGCCAGATGTCAGAACTTCACCATAAGCAGGCGAACTTCCCATTGTAAAAAATGCCAAACCAGCAAGCGCTGACGTACCCAACAAAGCCTTAATCATTGTTATTCCTCCATTATTTAAGGGATTTTGTGCAAAATAATCCTAAAATACCATCTACTATCTACTATAAAAACCCTAAAATGGCGATCGGATCAATATCAAATATTAACAAAAAGTAAATGACCAGGGTGATGTGTCTTTGTGAACACACCTTAGGAAGCTTATCGGGAAATCTGCATTTTTACCAAGATATTGCGAAGAATTTGAGCCGAATCCTGGTTTGTTTTCTTAAGGGCCATTTCTCCCTTAAGGGCTTGAAGAAACCCTTTTTTCAAATTTAATGAGGTTGAGCCCATAGACTTTCGGAGTTGTTGTCCCAAGACGCCTCGCAATAAATAGACGGCATTGGATTTGGCTTCTCCTCCATGGATGGCGCCAAGTAGGGATCCTGGAGGGGTGCTGGGGGTGCTTGCCTGTGCGATGACCTGTTGATTGTGGCGTTCCACCCATTTTTGTATTTCTTTGGCTTCCTGGTTGGGCTGGGAGATAAAATCAAAGCTGGTTTGCGTCATGGCGGTTCACATAAAAAGGGGGTTAGGAGTGACAGAGTCTTAACATACATTGAACCAAGAAGAGGTTCAAGATGAGATATGGTTTCTGTGTAGACCTTCTCCCAGAGCTTTTATGAAGCCAATGGTTGCTGTCATTTGACGCCATCCTTTGAAAAACTAACATATGGCGTTATGTTAAGTAACTTTTACATAGAGGAGTATGCTTGGCCTGTCGACGGTACCATTAACCCGGTCAACGATTCCTTCAATGTGCTGATGTTGTAGCCACTTATTAAAAGTAGCTGTCTGTGCACGGTTAACATATCCGATAGGCTTTCCGTCTAGTGTTTCAATAGCGATTGCTTCTGGGTCTTGAGAATTCTCCGGATCGGCTCTAAAAATTACCGGTCTACCAATGAGAGTTTCCAAGGCGGGAAGCGAATCTTTATAATATCGAGGTCCCGCAACGTCGATCGTTAATTCGCAAGGGATAGGGGCTTCTTCAAAGGTATGAACGAATGAAAAGCTATCACCCGGTAATTTCCCCCCTGTATAGCCGAGAAGTGCAAAAGCACTCATCTTGTGTCCCACATTTGATTCAATGCGGTGATAGCGAAGAAAATCATCAAAATCAGTACGCTCACTAGGGGGGATGCGGCGCTCAAGGGTAGCCATGACATTTGAATCATGCACTGCTTGATCTTTATCAAAAATAGAGTAGCCCTTAAATCCAAGTTCTACAGCATCCTTAAAGTCCTGAGAATTTTGAAAATAACGTAGCAGTACATTACCATTGGCTTGCTTCATAAGCTCACCAACGACATATCGCTTGCCTGAACCGACATTTTCATAAAGAGTTTGCCAAGCTATTAGAAGCTTTTTAGGTTCTATAATGTCCTGAAGTAAATACATTTAAGACAAAATCTCCAAAGCTTGTTCTTGTCTACATTCGATTAATTTAATAATAAATTTTGCTCTTTCGTTAGTTAATTTAGCATAGGGCTTAGATAAAGTGTTACTTAATTTTAGCAACTCATCCATCTCATCCGCGAAGGATTGAAGTGAAAAATTAATACACGGCCTCATATAAGCTTTCATATCAGGATAGTTTACTATCAGTCTTTTTAAAAAATCAAAATGCTTCATTTTACTAATATCTTTCCTATGCCATTTTATGTGATGTGTAGCACGTCGCGCTAAGACATACGTTTCAAGGGCGTTACATTTCTTAATGAGATTCTCTTCCGTAATTTCGTGCCCCATTGCTGTGCCATTATCGAAAGCAGGGGAAAAATAGTCCCTATCTTCGTAATGCATTATTCCCCAATTATCTTGATGGCGATCAGTATTTCCAATGAGTGCGTCAAAGCAAAAAATCTTTGCCCACTCTTCTTGCCAGTTTTGGGCTAGATTTCGTTGCTTAATAATCTCTATTAAATCACTAAAATTATGCTTCTCTCCTTTTTTCCGTTCGTAGTTGGGCACTTGTTTTTGGAAAAGGTCTCCGCCAGGAATATATTCCTCTCGTGGGTTTCCTGGGTAATTATAAAACCATTCTATGATAGCGCCCCCTATTTGTCGCTGGTTGTCAATTCCAATAAATGCAGGGGGTACGGGTACATTCATTAAGCAACCAAGCCGATAAGCAATAATTTCAACCCAAAATTGTGCACAATAACGTGAATTGGATTGCTTGAAAAGATAAGTGTGATTAGGAATAAGAAATGGAAAAGGGGGTATTTCTGGACAGTTTATTCTACTCTTTTGGCGTGCCCCTTCTTGATACGGTTCGATTTCTTCATTTTCTCTCCATCCAGCTACGTCAACTAATTGATCTCTAAGTTGCTTTTTTTGCTTACATTTACCTTCTCCGTTATACTTGATAAAATTCATCATCACCGCCAATTACAAAAAGCTGTAACAAGTGTCTAAGGTATCGCCCTTCATTTATAAACCGTCAAGAAAAATATATATTTTTACCTCCACCCCTATCAATATAGATAATCCCATTGTCTTTCCACTGCTCCTCCCCATATATATGAGGAAGGAGACATATTATGAACCAAAGCAATGCTCAGGCCTTAAACCCTATTGAAACCGTAAACCGTCTGGAAACATTAAAGGGAAAGCTTTCCCCTAAACTCATTGGGGCGATTTTTATGCTTCTGTGGGCTTTAAGTTTCAGTACAGCCATGGCGTTTGCAAAGAGCCTCTCTTCAGAAATTGATAGTGTGATGGTTCTATTCATGCGCTACTTCTTTGGTCTGGTTTTTTTCAGCCCCTTTATTATGAAAGCGGGCATCAAGGGATTTGTAACATCAAGGCCGCTCCTTCACCTCATGCGTGTGACCACTTTAGGGATTACGGTCGGGTGTACCTATTTTGCCTATCGGAATTTACCCTTGGCGCTGGCGACGTCCATTGGGATGACGGGCCCCCTATTCACGACGGTTTTGGCCATGCTTCTCTTGAAGGATAATGTCAGCCTTACAAAATGGGGCCTCATCTTGCTTGGGTATGCGGGCGTAATTGTGGCGGTCAGGCCCCATCAAATGGGCATCAGCATTGGGGTGTGGGTGGCGTTGGCGGCAAACCTGTTCGCAGCGCTCTCCATTATTTGCGTGAAGCTTCTCACTCGTACGGAAAGTACGTTTACCATAATGCTTTACGCAAATACGGTAACCACATTTATCGCAGGCCTGGTTGCCCTCTCTTTATGGAAAACACCGGGAACTTCTGACTTTTTATGCTTAATTGCTGTCGGTGGCTTTGGGGTTTTTTCTCAATTTTGTAGCGTAACGGCTTTAAGGTTTGCGAACCCTTCGTTCCTGGCGCCTTTTGAATATACGCGCATTTGCTTCGCCATTCCGGTGGGTTTTATCTTTTTTGATGAAGTTCCCAACATGTGGGTGATTTTGGGAAGCATTATTATTATTGCGGCGACTTATGGGCTGACGCGCGTGGAGAGTTAGGGCTTGTCTAAACTTTGAGGAAGAAGCTGTTGTTGAGAATTAGTTAAAATAATTGAGTGCTTAGTCATTGCGAGGAGCGAAGCGACGAAGCAATCTAGGGGCCAAAGGCGAGACCTTTCGGGTTGCCCTGGATTGCTTCGCTATGCTCGCAATGACGCATAACATTTTGTTTTTTAAATCTTGAAAATCCGCCATCTTATATGAATAATCACGCCTAATTGATGACATGTCCTAGAAATTTGACAATATTTCTATGAGAACAAAGGATGGGTCTTCGTCAAACTTTAAACGTAAGCTCCCACTAGAATTAGATGTGATTTCATAATTTACTTTTTTACCTTGAAATTTTACGTCATGAACAAAATGTTTGGGGAGTTCATCTGCAAAATGTAGTGTAAAATCCCCAGTTCCACCGTCAGTAACACCTATAAGATTTTTTGATTTTAAAATTGTTGCTACTGATTGCACTTCTAAGGCTACAAATCCCCATTTTGTTTTGTCTTCATATTTTCTTGCTTTGTTTCGTTCGCATCTTTCCATAATCTTAGCAATGTCTTCATGATTAGCTTCGGAGGAGCTTGCGGTTCCGTTTGAATTTAAAGTACGGGTATAAAGAGAATTTTTCCTCAAAATAGATTTTTGGTTACTGTCTTTTACGTCTATTTTAGAATAGGTAGGTGCTTCTATCCCTCCATTTATTCGAATCGTCACATATGAACTATCTTTGTGTATGACCGTCACTTCGAAGTTAGGATTTGCATGATTTGAAACAATTCGCTGTATAGTGTCTTGAGAATAATATGCCTGTATATCATTCAACCAATCAGGTGGGCTAATAGGGGAGGTTGTCTTATCATCAATTCCTATTAAAACTTCTCCCCCATCATAGTTTCGCATAGCCAGTAAATGCTTAGCTAATTTTGCCTTTTCCTCTTTAGTGTCCAGCTTGATCCAGCTTTTTAATTCTTTATCTAGCTGTTCTACTACATAAGTCATCATTTCTGCCCATGCTTATTT
Source organism: uncultured Candidatus Finniella sp. (assembly GCA_964641635.1). Classification (GTDB taxonomy): domain Bacteria; phylum Pseudomonadota; class Alphaproteobacteria; order Paracaedibacterales; family VGCI01; genus VGCI01. Next base: position 8,537 of record CAZXMD010000003.1, read on the forward strand.
CACTTCACTGATTAACAGCAAGGCTGCTGCGCAAAAGGTTCTTGGACAAATAGTCCTCCACATGGGTGCGAAGCTCCGCCAGTTGGCCGCCAAAGAAATGGTCGGCAACAGGAACCGTGCGGTAGTCAATGTTAATGCCCCGCTGGAGTTGCAGTTTGCTCACCAAACTTGCGACAGAGGCATGGGGGACGATATCATCTTTTTCCCCTTGCAAAATTAACCCAGGCACAGGGCAAGGCGCCAGGAAGTTGAAATCATAGCGGTCTGCCGGCGGGCTGATGGACACAAATCCTTCCAGCTCGGGCCGACGCATGAGAAGCTGCATGCCAATCCATGCGCCAAAGGAAAAACCAGCCACCCAACTTGCAGACGCATTTGGGTTGTTGGCTTGAAGCCAGTCAAGAGCAGACGCCGCATCATTGAGTTCCCCCTCACCATTATCATAGGTTCCCTCAGACCGACCGACACCCCGGAAATTAAACCGCAAGGTATTGAACCCACGGTCCACAAAGCTGCGATAGAGGGCATAAACCACTTTATGGTTCATGGTGCCCCCAAATTGAGGATGGGGGTGTAAGATGATGGCAATAGGCGCCCCGTCCCGATGGGTTTGGTGATAGCGTCCTTCAATCCGTCCAGCGGAACCATTAAAAATTATTTCTGACAAAACGTTTCCTCCTCCCCATTAGATTTTATTAATTAAACTATTCATCGAAAACAATACTTGACCAAATTAGTCGGAATAGGTATTCCTAGTGTTAATAGAAGGGGTGTTCCCAAATTCGGCCTCGTTTGCAAACGATGTCGCAAGAAGTCTAGCATGGCTTGTTGTGAACAGCTATGAAAAACGGAAAAAATTATATGCGTTTAAGCACAAAAGCACGGTATGCGGTAACAGCGATGGTTGATTTAGCCCGGGAAGAAGGCTCTGGGCCTGTATCTCTCGCCGCAATTGCGGGGCGTCAAGAGCTTCCCCTAGCTTATTTGGAGCAGCTTTTTGGAAAATTGCGCAAAGCCGGTTTGGTCAAAAGCAGCCGTGGGGCGCAGGGTGGTTATACGCTGGCTCATAAAACCGATGGTGTGCGAATTTTGGATATTATTGCCGCCGTTGATACGCCGTTAAAGGCAACACGCTGTGAGCATGAATCAAAACTAGGGTGTCTTTTGACAGGCGAGCGGTGTCTGACCCATGATTTGTGGGATGAGCTTGGCGCTGTTGTCCAACTGTTCCTCGCTCGCGTCACCCTTGCGGATGTTTGCGAAAAGCGCATTGCGGGGATGGGACGTTTTGGCGTTTTTATGGATCCGGTCTCGTTTAGACAATATGACAAGAATCAGGCCGTCGCATGAGCCTATATCTCGATTATAATGCGACAGCCCCCTTACAGCAAGAAGCGAAGCAAGCAATGCTTGAAGGGATGGAGCTGGTTGGAAATGGGTCTTCTGTCCATCAGTTTGGGCGCCAAGTCCGGCAGAAAATTGAGCAGGCGCGTCAGGAAGTGGCCGGTTTTATTAAAACAGCTCCCGCAAATGTTATCTTTACCAGCGGGGCGACAGAGGCCAATCATTTAGCGCTCTGTGGGTTTGAAGGTCGCATTATTATTTCGGCTATTGAACATGATTCTGTTGATCAGGCGCGCCCAGATCGGCTCGTCTGTCAGGTTGATGCATCAGGAATCATTGACTTAACGGCTTTAGAGGCTTTGTTGAAAGAAGAAAATGTCCCGACACTTGTGTGCGTGATGGCTGCGAACAATGAAACAGGCGTCCTTCAGCCTCTTGAGAAAATTGTGGGCCTTGCCAAGAAGTATGGGGCTTTTGTTCATTGTGATGCTGTTCAAGTGATTGGGCGTCTTCCTCTTTCCTTAGAAGGGATCGACCTGATTTCCCTTTCCGCCCATAAGCTGGGTGGTCCCCAAGGGGTTGGGGCCCTGGTCATGCAAACAGATGTTCCTATAAAAGCCCAGTTACGTGGTGGCGGGCAGGAGCGGTCTTTTCGTTCGGGAACGGAAAATTTCCTGGGCATTATCGGGTTTGCAGCAGCTTTGAAGGCTGCAAAGGAGAAAGATTGGATTGCTGTTGAGCATGTGCGTGATGCCCTTGAGGAGCGTTTGAAAGGTTTATGTCCAGAGGCTGTATTAGTAGCACAAGAAGCGCCACGGTTGCCGAATACGACGGTTTTGATCATGAGGGATGTTAAAGGCGCCACGCAAGTTATGAACTTTGATTTAGCTGGAATTGCGGTTTCAGCAGGTGCTGCTTGTGCTTCAGGAAAAGTAAAGATCTCACGTGTTTTAAAGGCGATGGGGATACCTGAAGCTCTTGCGGATTGCGCTATACGGGTCAGTTTAGGCCCGACGAGCCGGATGGATATGGTTGATCGGTTTTTAGAAGTGTGGATGGATATTTACCAGCGCGCCCAGCTGAAGTGATTTGGAGACAATAGATAATGACAATACAAAAACAAATCTACCTGGATTATCAGGCGACAACACCGTGTGATCCCCGTGTTGTTGAAAAGATGCTTCCTTTCTTTACGGAAGTTTTTGGGAATCCCCATTCTCGAAACCATCCCCACGGTTGGTTGGCTGAAGATGCTGTTGAAAAATCCCGGGCGCAAGTGGCGTCCCTTATTGGGGCAGACCCCAGAGAAATTATTTTTACCAGTGGGGCAACGGAGTCGAATAATTTGGCTTTGAAGGGTGTGAGCGGATTTTACCGGGACAAGAAAGATCATATCATTACGTGCGTGACTGAGCATAAATGCGTACTAGACAGCTGCCGCCACTTGGAGCAAGAAGGTTTTGCCGTTACATATCTGCCTGTTCAAACCAGTGGTTTGATTGACCTGGAGCAACTTCGCCAAGCGATTCGCCCTGAAACAGTTCTTGTATCTATTATGGCGGTGAACAATGAAATTGGCGTGATCCAACCCCTGGCGGAAATAGGAAAAATATGCCGGGAAGCCGGCGTGTTTTTCCACACGGATGCCGCACAGGCGGCTGGCAAAATTCCCCTGGACGTTGAGGCCATGAATATTGATTTGATGAGCATTTCCGGACATAAGGTTTACGGGCCTAAGGGAGTAGGGGCCCTTTATGTGCGCCGCAAACCACGTGTCCGCCTTCAAGCCATCATTAATGGAGGGGGGCAAGAACGGGGAATGCGGTCAGGAACTTTGCCCACCCCCTTATGTGTCGGGTTAGGGGAAGCCTGCGCCATTGCGATGCGTGAAATGAAGGTTGAGGCTGCACAGGTAAAAACTTTGAGTGATCGGCTTTATCAAGGGCTAACAAGCCAATTAGATGATGTTTATTTAAATGGACAAGGGGCTCCGCGTATTCCGGGGAATCTAAATTTAAGTTTTGCCTATGTTGAAGGAGAAGGCTTGATGATGGGGATTAAAGAGTTATCCGTATCTTCCGGGTCTGCTTGCACGTCCTCCTCTTTAGAGCCCTCTTATGTTTTGCGGGCCTTGGGCGTTGAAGAAGAATTAGCCCATACGTCCATTCGATTTGGATTGGGGCGCTTTACAACGGAAGCGGATGTGGATAGAGCAATTGAGCTTGTTGTTACGGCTGTGACACGCTTACGGGAAATGAGCCCTCTTTGGGAAATGGTTCAAGAGGGGATCGATCTGAAAAATATTAAATGGTCAGATCATTAATTAAATAAAGGAGAATAAAATGGCTTATAGCAGAAAAGTTATTGATCATTATGAAAACCCTCGTAACGTTGGGGCTTTTGATAAAAATGACAAGACCATAGGAACGGGTCTGGTGGGAGCGCCAGCTTGTGGGGATGTGATGAAACTCCAGATCAAGGTGAGTAAGGACGGTGTTATTGAAGATGCGAAGTTTAAGACTTTTGGGTGTGGATCGGCGATTGCGTCAAGTTCCCTCATCACTGAATGGGTTAAGGGAAAGACCTTGAGAGAAGCTCAATCAATTCGCAATACCGAAGTTGCGCAGGCTTTGGCCTTACCTCCGGTCAAGATCCATTGCTCAATTTTAGCAGAAGATGCTGTGAAAGCGGCGATCGCGGATTATCAGGCAAAGTCAGATACCTTCGAAGAATCGGCGGCATGAGGGCCAACTTATGACAAAAGCTCCGATAACATTAACAGAGGCAGCTTTTGAGCGTGTGAAGATCTTGCTTAATCAGCGAGGAAAGCCCTCTCTCGGGGTTCGCATTAGTATTCGCACGAAAGGATGTTCAGGTTTGTCTTATTCTCTGGAATATGCGGATGAGAAAAACCCTTTAGATGAGATGCTTGAAATCAATGGGGTGACGATCCTCATTGACCCCAAGGCGATTCTCTTTATTCTGGGTACGGAAATGGACTACGTCGAAGAAAAAATGCAATCGGGATTTGTATTCCGGAATCCGAATGCGAAAGGGCATTGTGGTTGTGGTAAATCATTCCATGTTTAATGAAGATCAAAATCCCTTCGAAGTATTGGGAATTGCAGCGACGTTTGAAATGGATGCGGCAGCCCTTGATGAAGCTTATTTTGCCCGCCAGTCTTTGGTTCACCCGGACCGTTTTATCTATCGCTCTGAGCCAGAACGCCAGGTTGCTTTGGTGCAGTCTTCTTTGTTAAATCGGGCTTATGAAACTTTAAAGACCCCAACATTACGCGCCAAAGCCCTTTTGAAGCTGCGTGGAATTGATGTTTTGGAAGATGCCAGTCAAACCGTTCAGGATGATCAAGTTTTAGAGGAAATGATGACGTTTCAGGAAGTCTTAATGGAAGCGGTTTCGCCTTATGATTTAACACAGTTAGAAAACCAGATTCAGGAGCGGCTACAAATGGTAAAAACCTCTTTTTCCAGTGCGCTTCAACAAAATAGCAATAAAGAACTGTTGGGGCTATTTTTGCGCCTTACCTATTTATCAAAATTGTTGGGGGATATACAAGTCCGTCGCCGACAGTCTTCTGTAAAAGTGCTATAGGAGGGGAATCAACAATCTATGTTATTGCAAATTACAGAGCCCAACACAAGCCTTGTTCAGGAAAAATTATCCCAAGCCGTTGCTATTGGTATAGATTTAGGCACCACCAACTCCGTTGTTGCCTTTTGCGAAGACCATAAACCAAAAGCTTTAGCGAATGCCGTGGGAGACTGTTTGGTACCTTCCGTTGTGGCGTATCTCGACGGTTGTTCCCCTATTGTAGGGGAGAAAGCTGTTGATTTAATTGATGACGCACCAGACCGGGTGGTTACATCTTCGAAACGGTTGATGGGTCGGTCGAGCGCAGAAGCGCAACATATTTTTGGAAAATTTAACCTTATCTTTTCTGATCAACAGTCTTCAGATGCCATGGCGCGCTTGAAAGTTGGTGATGAAATCAAAACCCCCGTTGAGGTTGCAGCTGATATATTGCGAGCCCTTAAAAGTCAGGCGGAATCTGCCTTAAACCAATCGGTTGAAAGAGCTGTCATTACTGTTCCCGCCTACTTTGACGAAGCTGCCCGGCAAGCGACTAAAGATGCTGCAGACCTTGCAGGTTTGAAAGTATTGCGCTTGATTAATGAGCCCACTGCCGCCGCTTTGGCGTATGGTTTGAATCAGGGTATAGAGGGGATCTATGCCGTTTATGATTTGGGAGGAGGGACTTTTGACATCTCTCTTCTTCGGTTGACCAAAGGGGTTTTTCAAGTTTTAGCGACAGGTGGAGATGTTGCTTTGGGAGGGGATGATATTGACCGTTTGCTGGTCGAGTATTTTCACCATTTATCTCCTGAAGTTACCCTAACCCCAGCACTCTACAAACAAGCTTTGAAAGCAATGCGTGCGACCAAAGAATATTTGTCTCACCAGGATATGGGGATGTGGGCGCTTCCAGGAGGAAAGGAATATCCTTTAGACCGGAGTACCTTGGAACAGTTATCCACACCGTTGGTTGAAAAAACAATTGATATTTGCCGTCAAGTCCTGATTGATGCTGGTTTAACGCCAAGAGACATTAAAGGGGTTGTGTTAGTGGGAGGCGCTACCCGTATGCCACTCGTTCAGGGGCGGGTTAATGAATTTTTTGGCCAAGATCCGTTAATGAATTTGGACCCTGATCAGGTTGTGGCGCTTGGCGCTGCATTGCAGGCAGAAGCCCTAACACGGGGTTCTGAAACATTGCTGTTAGACGTAACGCCATTGTCATTAGGGCTAGAAACAATGGGAGGGTTGGTTGAAAAAATAATTCACCGTAACACACCTATACCAGTAACGGTTGCCCAAGAATTTACAACCTATCAAGATGGGCAGACGGCAATGAAGATTCACGTCCTCCAAGGAGAGCGTGAATTGGTTGATCATTGTCGGTCCCTTGCTGAATTTACCTTGTCAGGGATTCCACCGATGGTAGCGGGATCCGCTCGCATTGTCGTAACATTTGTTATAGACTCAGATGGATTATTAACGGTAAGGGCGACTGAGAAAACAACCCATACCCATCAAGAAGTTACGGTTAAACCCGCCTATGGATTGACAGAAGAAGACTTGCGCCGAATTTTATCTGAAAACGCAAAGCGGGGGCCGCAAGATATTAAAGATCGTCTTCTGGTCGAGACAAAGGTCAAAGCCCAACAGCTCCTTCATCAGTTGGACGGGGCTATTAAAGTTGATGGAGATTTGTTGACAGCCGTAGAACGGGAGAGTTTGCTAACGGCTATGGAGGCTTTAGAGCAGCGCTTGACAGATATGAATCAAGACGCCATTGTGGAACGACAAAAAATGTTGGAGTCTATAAGTGTTCCTTTCGCGACACGACGGGTAAAACGCCTGGTTGGCGAAGTAGCAAGTGTCCCTCTCGCATCAGAAAAGTAAATTGGAAGTTGGAGTTTTAGAAATATGCCAAAAATGACATTTATTACCCCATCGGGAGGCCGTGTCGAAGTTGAGGCCCCGGTTGGCTTGTCTGTTTTAGAAATAGCCCACAGGAACAAAGTTGATTTAGAAGGGGCTTGTGAGGGATCATTAGCATGTTCAACGTGCCATGTGATTGTGGAGCCAGAATGGTATGATCTTCTTTCCATCGCAACAGAAGATGAAGAAGATATGCTGGATTTAGCCTTCGGCTTGACCCAAACATCAAGGTTGGGATGCCAAATTATTATGACAGAAGAATTGAATGGCCTTGTTGTCCGATTACCGGCTGCGACCCGTAATATGATGGTCTAAGCAAGAGCGGCGTTAATCAGTAAGAACAAAGAAACGATTATGAAGAAAATTATGATGGCTTTTATTGGCCTGTTTTTAGGAGTTTCTTTTGTGGCTGAAGGAAAACAGGCTAGCAACCTCACTGAGCAAATGCAAAAATCATCACAGACAACAAATAATCATTCCGCGAAGCCTATTATGCTTAAACTATCCTGGTCCGATATAGAAACGTTATCAGAACAACTTGTCGAACCTCTTAAAGGGACACAATGGACCGGTATTCTGGCCATTACGCGAGGTGGTCTCATTCCGGCTGGTCTATTAGCCCAGTCCCTTGATATTCGTCGTATTGAGACAATTAATATTCAAAGTTATGATCAGAAAAAAACCCGTGGGGAGCTTACGGTTCTGAATGTGCCGGGTGTAGAAAATGCTGGTGAAAACTGGTTAGTTGTGGATGATCTGGTAGATTCGGGTGAGACGATAAAAGCCATAAGAAAACACTTTCCTAAAGCGGTTTATGCAGTTCTCATCGCAAAACCAAAGGGATTGATGATGGTAGATCACCACGTGCAAGAGGTTGAACAAAATATTTGGGTGGTTTTCCCTTGGGAAAATGAATGAAATGTGTTCAGGGTTTCTTTTTTCTCAATGCCAATGCATCATATCAATATAAGGGTTCAAAAACTTTTCAATATTGGATAAACGTTACGTGTTGTTGAAAAAATATCAAGGATGGTTTTTGACGCAAGTAGGCGCCTTTATTATGGCCTTGATGCTTGTTATTGACCCAAAGAACTGGAAAGTTCTAACTTCTTACTCAGGCTATTTTGCTGTTGGGTTTTTAATAACCACATTATCTTTGAATCCTCTTAAAAAATTCTTTCCCCAATGGATGTTAATCACGAAGCTCAATCGTTATCGCCGGGAATTTGGTGTTGCTGCCTTTTCTTTTGCTACGATCCATTTGATTTGTTTCATCATCAAGCGGGGGAGTATTATGAAAACCCTTCCTTACGCCCTTCATCCGGCCATAGCGCCTGCGCTTTTGGTGGCGTACCCTATTTTCTTTTTTTTAGCCATATCGAGTAATCAATATAGCATTAAAAAACTAACTTTTCTAAAGTGGAAGAAACTGCACAAAAAAGTTTATGTTGCAGAAGGCGCAATTATTCTGCATATGGTTTTAGTGGGGCAAAAATTGTGGGCATCCATTCTCTTTGCGCCCCTTGTGCTTCTACAAATTTTAAGAATCAGAAAAAAGTAAATAATCCTTGCTTCCTTTATCTTTTCAAGAACATATCCGCTTTCTTATTGAGGCATCCCACCTTAAGCCCGTTCTTGTCGAGGCACGCGAACACCTAACGGAACGTTACCGGGCAGATCAGGGAAGAGAACAGGGAGGATTTGTGTCGCCGGCTGAAGCGGTTGCGTATGTAGCAGCCCGTCTGCCGGCAACATTTGCAGCTGTAGAGGCTGTCTTGCCCCATGTTCCTTTAGACGACATTTCTTCTGTTCTAGATTTGGGGGCAGGTCCAGGAACAGCAGCATTGGCGGCCGCTCTTCATTGGCCGGATTGCGGGAAATTTCATCTGGTTGAAGGGGATGCCTTTATGAGTGAGATATCTCAAAAGCTCTTCAAAGATCTTCCGGAGGTTCAGCATCAGACATTTTCATTCCAGAAAGCGAACCTGTTAACACGATCGGCCGATTCTTCCTATGATCTTGTTCTTTTGTCTTATGTTTTAAATGAACTCTCAGAAAATGACCAGGAAGCGGTTGTGCGAAAAGCCTGGGGAACTGCTGAAAAGGGGTTGGTTATTGTTGCACCCGGAACACCTGTGGGGTATCGGCAAGTGATGGTATTAAGGAGTCAGTTAATTGAGATGGGCGCTTTTATTGCCGCTCCCTGTCCCCATCATGAGAAATGCCCTTTGAAAGATGGGGATTGGTGCCACTTTTCGACCCGCCTTCCTCGGTCTTCATTCCATCGGGAAATCAAAAATGCTGCTTTAGCTTATGAAGATGAGAAATATAGCTATCTTGTAGCCTTACGTGAGTTCTCATCACATACTTCATCTCGGGTTATTCGAAAACCCTTGTCGCGTTCTGGCCATGTGACCTTAGATTTATGCACAACAGAAGGGCTGAAGCGCCAAACCATATCTAAGCGGGATAAAGTGCTCTATAGAGCAGCGACTAAAGCTGTTTGGGGAGATGATTGGGAATGTCGCTAAAGATAATGAAAAAAAGAGAAAAATTTCATAATTAGCGTCTTAGTTTGAAATTTAACTTTTTGACCGCTCAAGCATTCTTAGCTATACTGCATGTATGACTAAATGTGATACAAATAAGCTAGCCAAGCTTATCGTAGATATTGCGACGGGTGAAGCTCCTGCGTCAGAAAATAAGGATAATGGTAAAAATCCTGCTGCTGTAGAACTTGGATGGCTTGGAGGACTAAAGGGTGGAAAGTCTTGCGCTAAAAAGCTCACTGCCGAACAACGGTCTGAGATAGCCAAAAAGGCTGCAAAAAAAAGATGGCAACATACAGATTAACGTATGAATAAAAAGATAATTCAAATACTTGGTTTTAAACCTAAAGAAAACGCTTCAGATATTTTTATAAAACAATATCTGAGCGGTTATGCTATTGAGGTTGATTTTAAAAATGAAATATTTAATTACGGCAAAAAAATAAAAGCAGAAAATAAAATAACTCAAAACTTTTCTCAGGCAGAAAATTGGGTTATTTTAGAATGTGTGGATAGATTACTTGAAAAAGGCTACAAGCCCGAAAATATTATTTTAGAAAAAACCTGGCCAGCAGGGCATGGAACCAGCGGGCGTTTAGATGTTTGTGTTACCCGTGACGATGGCTCGGAATATCTTTTAATAGAATGTAAAACCTACGGTAAAGAATTTGAAAAATATTCTTCTCGTTTACATAAAGATGGAGGTCAACTATTCACTTATTTCAAATTCAGCAATAAAGCAGATATTATTATGCTTTATGCCTCTGAATTAAAAGGCAATGAGGTTGTTTATAAAAATGAGATAATAAAAATTGAGGCTGACTATCGTGTAGGTGATGCGAAGGATTTTTATGAAAAATGGAATAAACTTACTAAAGATAATGGCGTTTTTGAAGAATGGGTAAAGCCCTATAATTACGAAAGCAAAGCGCTTACGCGCAAACAAATTAAACCTATTCAGCAGGAAGATAGCGGATTTATCTTTAATCGCTTTTTAGAAATTCTACGCCACAATGTGGTTTCTGATAAACCCAATGCTTTCAATAAAATTTTCACTCTGTTTTTGTGCAAGGTTTATGATGAAAAAACAACCAAAGAAAATGAGGAATTAAAATTTCAATGGCTGGAAGGCAAAGATAATAACACCAGCTTTCAACTACGCTTAACCGACCTGTACAAAGCGGGTATGAAAGAATTTTTAGACAAAGAGGTAACCGATTTTTCTGATGAGCAGTTTGAAAGCGAATACGCTTCTTTATTTGTAGGCAATGATGAGCTTAAAAGAAAATTTAAAGAAAATGTTATCTACAAACTTCGCCTCGAAAAAAACAATGAGTTTGCCATTAAAGAAGTGTACGATGAAAAGTCGTTTACCGAAAATGCCAAAATCGTAAAAGAGATTGTTGAGTTATTACAAGGCTTTAGAATACGCTATAACAAGCGCCAGCAATACTTATCTGATTTTTTTGAATTACTCCTTACAACAGGTTTAAAACAAGAATCAGGACAATTTTTTACACCCGTACCTGTGGCGCAATTCATTATTAAAAGTTTACCTATCGATACACTTGTAAACGAAAAAATTGAAAAAAGCGAACGTAATAACTTATTGCCTTATATAATTGATTATGCGGCAGGCAGCGGACATTTCCTTACAGAAAGTATGCACGAAATACAGCGCATCATTGCTGAAAAAAAACCGGAGGATTTGATTGACGAAACAAAAAAGAAACTAAAAGCCTGGCAGGAAGATCATTTTGATTGGGCTACACAATATGTATACGGTATAGAAAAAGATTATCGCCTGGTAAAAGTAGGTAAAGTAGGCTGCTATCTGCATGGCGATGGGTTGGCTAATGTTATTTTAAGCGATGGTTTAGCTAATTTTAAAAACACTACAGAATATAAAGACTTATTAAAAAAAACTGACGCCAATTTCCCAAAAGAAAATAAACAGTTTGACATCGTAATCTCAAATCCGCCTTATTCAGTTTCGGCATTTAAGACACCTGCGCGCAGCTACTATACCGAAAAGGATTTTGACTTATACGACGGCCTTACCGATAACAGTAGTGAAATTGAATGCCTGTTTGTAGAACGTACGAAGCAATTGCTTAAAGACGGCGGTATGGCAGGAATTATTTTACCCAGTTCCATTTTAAACAACACGGGCATTTATACCAAAGCCCGCGAAATTATTTTGCAATGTTTTAAAATTATTGGCATAGCCGAGCTGGGCAGCAATACCTTTATGGCTACAGGCACCCATACCGTTGTGTTGTTCTTGCGCCGCCGCAATAATTACGACAGTATTAACCTGAAAAAAGCCGTAGAGAATTTTCTTACCGACCATAGAGATGTTACCCTAAACGGGGTAGAAAAGCCGGTGAGTAAATATGTAGCCCGGGTTTGGGAAGGTATTAGCTTTAATGATTATCTTACTTTACTGAAAAAAGAGCCCAATATAGCCATTGAACAACACGAGCTTTACAAAGAGTACCGCAAAAAATTAAAAGCCAAAAATGAAACCGATTTTTGGAAACAAGCTTTAGAGCGCGAAGCCGAAAAATTGTTTTACTTTATTTTAGCCTACCCGCAAAAAGTAGTATTGGTAAAAAGCGGACAAAAAGACGATGAAAAACGCTTTTTAGGTTATGAATTTAGCAACCGCCGTGGAAGAGAGGGCATACACCCCATACAGCGCGGAAAAAGCATAGCTGAATGCACCAGACTGTTCGATGAAGAAAGTTTTGAAAACCCAGTAAAAGCAAGCACCTATGTTTATCGTGCGTTTAAGGGCGATTTTGAAAGTGAAATACACGTAGATTTGCAACAAAACATTACACGCCACACTTTGGTAGATATGCTGACTTTTGACCGAGTGGAGTTTGAGAAAAATATTTCGCTTGCCGTTAAAAAAAAAGTAAAGTTTGAAAGCAAGTGGGAATTAGTTAAATTATCGGAAATCGTAAGTGTTGATTCAGGCACAAATGCACCGCAAGGAACTCAATATTTTGAGAGGGGAATATATCCTCTTATCAGGGCAAGTAATTTGAATAATTTAGATTCTTATTCAGACATCATTCCTCTAAAAGAAAACTTAATCAATGACTTAGCAGTAAACACTTTTGTTCTCAAGAAGTTTAAAAAGGGCACAATTGTATTTCCAAAAAGCGGTCAGTCTGTAAATACTAACAACATTGGAGTTTTAAGGGAAGATTCTTATGTTGTGAATCACTTGGCAACAATTTATTCTAGCGATAAAGTATTATTAAAGTATATTTTGGAATTTCTTAGAGAGTTCAAAACTTCTAATTTTAAAGATGTTACTTCTGATTATCCGTCAATTAATCTTTCAAGTATAAATAATTTTGCAATCCCGCTTCCATCGCTTGACATTCAGAAAAAAATTGTAGCTGAAATAGAAGCCTTAGAAAAAAAAGAAGATAAGGCAAAAGGAGAGATAGAGCAGGGTAAATTCAAGATTCAAGAATTGATAAGTTCCGCTTTTAAAAAACATAAACACGAATTGTTGGGAAGTTACTGCAATTCGGTAGAATATGGTACTTCTTCAAAATCTCAAAAAGAAGGTAAAATTCCTGTCATTAGAATGGGTAACATTCAAGGCGGAAAAATTGATTGGAATGATTTGGTTTATACAAATGATGAAAGTGAAATTAAAAAATATCTATTGAAGGAAAATGATGTGCTTTTCAACAGAACAAATAGCCCCGAATTGGTTGGAAAAGTTGGAAGATACAAGGGTGAGTTTCCTGCTATTTTTGCTGGTTACTTAATACGCGTTAACTATAAAAAGGAATTTCTGAATCCTGTTTTCTTAACAAATGTTCTTAATAGTAAAACAATACGTGATTATGGCTTTTCTATTATGTCAAAAAGCATAAACCAAGCAAACATTAACGGAACACAATTGAAAACATATAGAATTCCTGTTCCCTCACTTCCTGAACAGCAAAAAATAGTTGCAGAAATTGAAAAAATAGAGAGAAAAATTACTACCTTAGAAAAAGAACTTGCTGATTTGCCAGAACAGAAGGCAACTGTTTTGAAACGATATTTATAATAAAAATTCAAATTTAAGTGAAGCTTTAACTTTAGAGACAGCAGGAGATCGAGATTCTGAGACAGCCAAACTATTTATAGATGATTTAGCATCTCATTTAAAAAACAAAGTTCACTTAACAAGTGATGGACATAAAGCTTACATAGAAGCTATAGAAAATTCATTTGGCGCAAATATTGATTATGCTATGCTTGTTAAGTTATACGGCGAAGCTGCAAACGTTGAAAAGCGTTATAGTCCCGTGCTGTATGGAGTTTACAAGAAATAGCAGCTTTAGCTGATAAAAATTCAAACTGAGACACTACCAAAATTTGCGATAATATTGTAATGGTCAAAAAGACATGCTATATTGATAGTTGGTGCTGCTGGGTTTGACGGGATTGCATCCCCGGACCCTATCTAACTTCTCGGAGACTGTCCCTGCCAAAGCCGTGGTTTTGGTATATGGTTCCCACCTGCTTGTCAGGTCGCGAGAGGATCTTTATTCCGCCGGCTTAAGTGGCACCGATTTTTCTTCCCAAACGCTTTCCCCCTATGTCAATTTTTGAGTTTTCCACTCCAGGGCCTATGTCCTAAAGATTTTCGCACCGATTCTACGTCAATATTATTCGCTATGATCCGTGCTTGATAGGTACCGTCCCGCTTTAACGTGTATCGGTCAATCAAGATGGGGGGAATATGCCCCCATTTCTTACATTCCCGCCAGGCATAGCCTGTTGTGATGAGTGCTTTTGATGTGCACATTTCCTTCGTAATTTGCAAAGGAGTATAGGGGTGGGCATAAGGGTGATGGACCAATAAAACAGATCCGATTCTTACTTGGGGGGCTGCCCATTCCTTTTTCTGTTTTAGGCCGAGTTCTTTCATCCACTGATCCGTAAAAAAACTACCCCGCTTTATGTCTGATACATAAAGGGCATCTTCTTTTCGGTAAGCCAGAACGCTTCCATCGCCGGCTGCATAAATTGTGGCGCGGGATTGGAGAAAAGGGAAAAGGCATCCAAGGCCACAGAGAATGATGCCACCCCATCGCCAGGGTCGTCTCCAGAAACAAGTCCATAATCCGCCAAGGGTTATGAATCCTACAAAAGCCGTCGGTGGTGTGGGAACCACAATGGCGGCGCCCGGCCAGGAGGAGACGGTCTGGGCAATACGGATCAGATATTCCAGCCCAAAAGATAAGAGAGAAAAGAAAGGGTCATATCCTCCAAAGGGCAGGGAAAGGACACTTAACGTGGCTGCAGGCATGATCAGAATACTTGTGAGGGGAATGGCCAAAAAGTTGCCAATGATGGTTTGCAATGTAAATCGATTAAAGATGGCAATGGTATAAGGGATTGTTGCTAAAGTGGCGATGAGTGTTGTGGCGATAAGGCCCGTCCCATAGGCCAGAAGACGGCGGGAGAAACCGCCTTCTAAAGACCATTGCCGCAAAGGCGCCCATCCGCCTTCATAAGCCGCGACGAGTCCGACAACAGCCGCAAATGATAGCTGAAAGCTGGCGGATAAGAGGCTTTCGGGGCGAAGGAGTAAAATGAAGGAGGCGGCGATGGCGACAAGGCGCATGGATAAAGGATTGCGGTCGAGAAGGATAGCTACCATAACAATGGTGATCATGGCAAAAGCCCGTTGTCCCGGAATGCCAAAGCCAGAAATGGCGAGATAAGCAAACGTGGCAAGAATGACCAGAACGGCAGTCCACTTCTTGATGGGATAGTTTTCTGCCAAGTACGAAACGAGGGCGAGGCTCCGCCGAAAAACCAAGAAAACAAGTCCGGCAACCAGCGTTAAGTGAAGGCCGGAGATGGCGAGAATATGCGCCAGGCCTGCATCCGTAAAGGCTTGGCGGATACCGGGGTGAATGCCGGAGCGATCCCCCGTAATAAGGGCGGCGGCAATCTCTCCTGGTTGGCCGTTTAAATGCTGGCGAATCGTTTGGGTTAAATGATAGCGCGCAGGGGCGAGCCATAAGCGTCGGTCTTGGTTTTCGGCTATTCGAAGAGGGCCCTTTATGCGCCCCGTTGCACTAATTCCTTGAAAGTAGGCTTGACGCCGAAAATTATACCCATTGAGGCTCACCGGATCAGAAAGCGGGAGAAGTGACGTTTGGCAAGACACGCGGTCACCAATAGTTGCTTCCAAGGTTCGGGCATTAGACATGGAAAGTCGAATTTTGTGCAATGATGGCATGGTTTCAGAAAAAGTCAAATTATCCAGTGTTAACCGATGGCGCTTGGGTTGTTCCTCAATGTCGACGATGCGCCCTGTTACGGTTATGGTTTCTATTTTGGCTGACAAAAACGGCGTGGCTAATTGATCTGTGCGAATTTTAGCTGCAGCAAAGCCAATTGTTAAGCTCAAGGCAGCCATACACAAACCCACATGAAAGATTTGATGACGCCTGTATAAGAAGACGGCACAAACGCCGGTAAAAGTAATAAGAAGAAGGGACAGAGTGTGGATTAAGGTGGGTTCATGGGACAAGGAAAAATAGAAGGAAGTGCCTGTTCCCATGCCCACCGGCCACCATAAGATCCAGCGAGATCTATCATCATAGAGGGCAGTAGAAAGACGCATCAAATATTTACAACTCAAGGTTGTGGTGTTGCTTTGTTGCTGACCATACGTGGGATGGATAGGGGCTTCAAGGGGCTACTTTGACGCAAAATATATTCGGGTGTAATCGGGTGAATTTACGGGTCAAGGGAGGAGATGTTGGTTGTTGCTCCTGGATTGCTTCGTCGCATGCGTTCCTCGCAATGACCCGCAGGGAATAAGGTCTCTCGTTTTCTAATGAATAATTTTGAGAATTCAGGATTTTTTAAAGTTTCTTGAGTTAACATCTTAATGGGAAGTCTCTCGTTTATCTAAAAGGAGGTGGATAATGTTCCGGAAAAATAATTTTCTAACCGTTGTCTTGATCATTTTATGCTCAATCAATGGAGTATTTTCAGAAGAGGTTGACCCTCAAATACTATATGATCTGGGAAAGCTGAAAGGAATTTCAGAGAGATACCATAATCAGCATAGTCCAGCATTATCGCAATCCTTAAAACAAGACCACAATCAGCTTGCTTATGAGGTAAACGCGTTTATTGAGAGTATTGAAACATTGGTAGAAAGAGAAAAGGTTGATAGAGAAGCTAAAGAGAACCTTGAGACTAAGAGAAGAGCAATTAATTCCAAAGCAAGTTCTCTTGAAGAGGAACTTAAGAATTATATAGATGAAAAACTAAAATCTAATTTCAAGTTAGAAGCTACTGCGCGTTTAGCTATGCCAGGAATTATAAAAAAAGCTATTGAATGGATCAGCGCTACAGCTATTTCTGGAATGATTAATTATCTTTTTGGTAAAAGCAGCTCAGAAGAAAAAAAGAACTTTCTTAATAAATTGCAACAGAAAAGATGGATTATCATCTCATAATCTCTAATTAAAATAGAGGGCTAATATTTTACTCTTACGCTTCACTTCTAGTAGTACCTCTGTCGTCACTGCGAGCGGAGCGAAGCAGTCCAGGGGAACTTCAAGATTTCTCCTGTTGCCCTAGACTGCTTCGCTCCGCTCGCAGTGACGGCGAAGTGTAAGAAGAGATTTTAAGGACAGATCAATTCGTACAAATCTTTCCATTGGGGATTCACAGATTCAATAAGCCTTAATTTCTGCTTTCGGGAACCACCTTTGAGTTGCTTTTCTCGAAAAATTGCCCCTTCCATTGAGTCGCCTAGCTCATAGTAAACAAGCATTTTGCACCCATGCTTTTGGGTAAACCCTTCAATCAAATTTTCCCTATGTTGATAGGCTCGTTGCACAAGATTAGAGGTAACGCCAATATAAAGCGTCCCGTTACGCCTATTTGCCATAATATAGACCGCAGGTTGCTTCATTCTAAAATTGCACCTTTTTTGCAATATATAACACGTTTACCTCTGGTTGTGGCAAAACAATAACAAACTGGGTGGTGGCGTATTAAGAGAGCAGGGAACCTTTGGACACCGGAAGCGAACCTATGGTATGACCAAAGATATGAATAATCATAAGGAAATGGAAAGATGACAGTGATTACGCGGTTTGCGCCGTCTCCCACGGGGTACCTCCACATTGGGAGCGCGCGCACCGCTCTTTTTAATTGGCTCTATGCCCGGCATAGGGGCGGCAAATTTCTGTTGCGCATCGAAGATACAGATCGGGCCCGCTCTACGGGTGAGGCGATTGATGCGATTTTTGATAGCATGAACTGGCTGGGTTTAAACTGGGATGAGGAACCCATCTTCCAGTTTAGCCGGGCAAGCCGCCATGCAGAAGTGGCGCATCAGCTCTTGAAGGAAGGCAAAGCGTATCATTGTTATTGTTCCCCTGAAGAACTGGAAAAAATGCGGGAAGAAGCGCGGGCTAAAAATTTGCCTGCCCGTTATGATGGCCGGTGGCGTGACCGTGACCCTTCCGAAGCGCCTGCGGGTGTCTTGCCCGTAATCCGGTTTAAAGCTCCCCAAGAAGGGGAGACTGTCATTGAGGATGAAGTCCAGGGAGCCGTGCGCCTTCAGAATAACCAGCTGGATGATATGGTTTTATTGCGGGCCGATGGCACGCCGACCTATATGCTTTCTGTGGTGGTTGATGACCACGACATGGAAATTACCCACATTATTCGAGGGGATGATCACTTAACAAACGCTTTTCGTCAACAACACCTCTATCATGCGATGGGATGGTCTGTGCCTGTGTTTGCCCATATTCCCCTTATTCACGGGCCCGATGGCGCCAAGTTGTCGAAGCGCCATGGCGCTTTGGGGGCGGAAGCTTACCGCGATATGGGCTTTTTACCGGAAGCCATGCGGAATTATTTGCTGCGGTTGGGATGGGCTCATGGGGATGATGAGATCATTTCAACGGAGCAGGCCATTGCGTGGTTTGATCTCCCGGCCATTGGCCGCTCGCCTGCCCGGTTTGATGTTGTCAAGCTAACCAACATTAATGCCCATTATATGCGGGAGGCAGAAGATAACCGCTTGGTTGATCTCATTGAGTATCCCTTAAGCCAGATTTTCCAGCGTTCCTTAACGATAGCAGAGCAGGACCGCCTCACCCGGGGGATGCCGGGTTTAAAACAGCGTGCGAAAACGGTTGTGGAATTGGTTGAGAATGCGCGTTTTTATATTGAGCGCCTTCCCTTTGACGAAAAGGCGCAGAAATTCTTGAATCCTGAATTTATGGATATGGTTGCGCCCGTTATCGCCCGCTTAAAAGCCCTTCCCGATTTTACGGAAAATGCAACGGAAGGCGTTGTGCGGGAAACGGCGGAAGCTTTAGGGCAAAAGCTTGGTAATCTAGCGCAACCGTTGCGGGTTCTCTTAACGGGGAGTGCGATTTCTCCCAGTATTTTTGAGATTATGGAAGTTTTGGGACGCGAAGAGACCTTGAGGCGATTGGAAAGCTCTTCTTAGGCACTATCCGTATTTGGTAATTTATGGCCCTTTCTTGAATAAGTAGGTGCCACTAAAAAAGGAATTGTCATTGCGAGCCGCAAAGCGGCGCGGCAATCCAGGGGCCACACCAGAGATCTTATTTATGGCTCCTGGATTGCTTCGTCGCGCACTTTCGCCAAGGCTACGGCACAACTCCTCGCAATGACATTTAGGCGATTGTTTGTATTGGAGAAAGAAAAATTCTATCTTTGTATAAACTTAAGAGGTATAAATGAACACTTTTCTCACCCTTGATGATGTCGATGTTTCCCACAAAACGGTTCTGGTGCGGGCGGATCTGAATCTGCCCATGCAGGACGGAAAGGTTACAGACGTAACCCGTGTGGAACGTCTGCTGCCGACCATCAGGGAACTCATTGACCATCATGCCAAAATCATTCTGATGTCCCACTTTGGTCGGCCGAAAGGTCAGCGCCATGAAGCGGAGTCCTTAAAACATCTTTTGCCCGCCCTTGAAGAAGTTTTTGGGCAGTCTATCCACTTTGCAAGTGATTGTATCGGGCCTGGTGCTATACGTTTGGCAAAAACCCTTCAGCCAGGAGAAATTCTTCTCCTGGAAAATCTCCGGTTTCATGGCGCGGAAGAAAAGAACGATGCGGCGTTTGCGAAAGCCCTGGCAAGCCTGGCGGATATTTATGTAAATGATGCCTTTTCTTGTTCCCACCGCGCCCATGCATCCGTGGTTGCCATTACGCAAGTTTTGCCTGCAGTCGCAGGGCGGGGGATGCAGGCGGAGCTGGAAGCTTTGCACCAGGTTCTGGCTGACCCGAAGCGTCCCTTGATGGCCATTGTTGCGGGGTCAAAAGTTTCAACAAAACTGGATCTGCTTCGGAACTTGGTCCGAAAAGGGGATTTTCTTGTTGTTGGCGGGGGCATGGCCAATACTTTTTTGAGCGCGCTTGGGCGCCCCATCGGCCAGTCCCTCTACGAGTCTGAGATGGTGGACACGGCGCGCTCTATTTTGGAGGCCGCAAAAGGTTCGGGGTGTGAAGTGATCCTGCCCCAAGACGTTGCCGTTACAGTCGACATTAAATCTCAAGAGTTACGTCGAATTGCCGCGATTTCGGATGTGCAGCCTGAAGACAGGATTGTGGATATCGGAGAATTAACGGGTGCGACAATTTGCTCCAAACTGGCCGCGTGCGCAACGGTCATCTGGAATGGCCCTGTCGGGATTTTTGAAATTCCCCCCTTTGATGTGGGGAGCGTAAGCCTTGCCAAGGGCATTGCAGAGCTGACGCGAAAGGGATCTTTAATCAGTGTGGCTGGGGGGGGAGATACCCTTGCGGCCCTTGCTCATGCCGGATGCAGTGATGGGTTCACCTATACATCCACGGCCGGGGGCGCTTTTCTGGAATGGTTGGAAGGCAAAACCCTTCCCGGCGTGGCGGCATTAGAGACCGCAAAGCTAGCGAATAAGGGTTGAATTCAAAAAGAATTTTTTCCTGCGTTATTCCCCTCACCCGCCTCTTCACTTCGTTCAGAGTCGACATACTATAATTGCTGTTGGTGTTGAAGGTGGCATGCTCTGTT
>CAZXMD010000004.1:0-10109 GCA_964641635.1 uncultured Candidatus Finniella sp.
CGAAGCCTTGTTCGAGCCGTTGCCGTAAGAGAATCAGTAGGAATCATCATTTTCCAAAGTTTCCAAGCCTGACTATTCTAAAGCCTACTTTAGAATAGTCGTGACTTTTCTAAAGTATCGTTTATAATAGTCATATAAACGAGGTGGAAAAATGAAACGTGTTTATGGCCCTCTTTTACAAGATCATTTTCAACAAACCCATAAGGCAGCATTCTTATCTGGCCCAAGGCAAGTTGGTAAAACAACCGTTGCTCAAGACTATGTAAGCCAGTTTCAAGAAAACACCTATTTAAATTGGGACTCATTTAGCGACAGAGAAAAAATCCTTAAAGGACAAAGCAACCTTCTTCAAGAAATTTTATCTTCTCACTTATCGAAAGAACCTCCAACGATTATTTTTGACGAAATTCATAAGTATAATGATTGGAAAACCTACATAAAGGGCTTTATTGATATCAGTAAAGATAAAGTACATACCATTGTAACTGGCAGTAGCAAACTGAATGTCTATCGTCGAGGCGGCGATAGTATGATGGGGCGGTACTTCTTATATCGCATTCACCCTCTTTCCCTTCGAGAGGTTACATCACCAACCTTCACCCTCTCACCCGAACAAGCACCTACAAAGCCTGAACCAGACACTTTGCAACACTTGTTTGATTTCGGAGGGTTTCCAGAACCCTTCGTCAGCGGTGAAAAGAGGTTTCATAACCGTTGGCAAACCCTAAGGCACCAACAGCTTTTTGCGGAAGATATTCGCGAACTAACAAAGGTTCATGAAATCAAACTGATGGAAACATTAACGCATATTTTAAAAAATCAGGCCGCTCAACTCTTGAACTATACAAATTTAGCCAACAAGGTTCGAATATCAGAACCAACGGTCCGGAACTGGATTGAAACGCTTGAACAGTTTTACTATTGCTTTACCATAAAACCCTGGTCTAACAACAATGCCCGAAGCCTCCTCAAAACACCGAAACTCTATCTATGGGACTGGTCATTAGTCGACAATTCCGGTCAACGCTGGGAAAACCTGGTTGCCTGCCACTTGCACAAAGCTGTTCATTTCTGGACTGATTGCGGGTTAGGCCAATTCGATCTTTTCTATCTGCGTGACAAGGAACAACGTGAAGTTGATTTCCTTGTGACAAGAGATTCGGCTCCCTGGATCATGATTGAAGTCAAATCATCAGGGAAAGAACCTTTAAGTAAGTCATTGACACACTACCAGAAGATTACAGAAGCTCCTCACGTCTTTCAGGTGGTGGTAGATTTACCCTATGTCGATACAAACTGCTTTGACTTTAAGGATGAGGTTAAAATTGTCCCAGCCTCAACATTTTTATCCCAACTTTTGTGACCCCCTTCCACAATAATTTTAGGCTCCATTTTGCTTTTGGAAAAGGGCCTGTTTTACTTTCCCTTGACTCCCTCCTTGTAATTTCAGCTTAAATCCGCTAAAAAAAGCCAATAACCCCTACAGACCAAAGGACGATCATGCCAACATTATCAACAGAAACACTGAACCAGGCTTTTCTCAGCCGCAAAGCCACTATTGGGGTTATGGGCTTGGGTTATGTGGGATTACCTCTGGTCAAAGCACTGGGAGATCAGGGGTTCAGCGTCATCGGCTTTGATGTGGATAAGGCGCGTGTGGAAACCTTGAAAGAAGGAACGTCCTATATCAATAGTTTTCCCCAAAGCAGCCTGGAACACCTTTTAAAAGAAAAGCGCTTTGAGGCGACCCATAATCCACAAGATTTAAGCCGGATGGATGCCATTCTCATCTGCGTACCGACCCCGTTGACACGCCACCGGGAACCGGACATGAGCTATGTCATCGCCACTGCCGAAACCATCCTGCCCAATTTGCGGTCTGGTCAATTGATCGTTTTGGAGTCAACCACCTATCCCGGAACCACCCAGGAAGTCGTCATCCCCATTCTGGAACGCTCAGGGCTGAAAGCCGGAAAAGACTTCTTTGTTGCCTATTCGCCGGAACGGGAAGACCCCGGAAACCCTCAATTTGCAACCTCAACAATCCCCAAGGTTGTAGGGGCGGATGACCCCATCTCCCGCACGCTTGCGGTTTCCCTCTATACACAAATTGTCCCCAAGGTGGTGGAAGTTTCTTCCGCCGCTACCGCAGAGGCCGTAAAACTCACGGAAAATATCTTCCGCTGCATCAACATCGCCATGGTAAACGAGCTAAAGGTCATCTATTCCGAAATGGGGATTGATGTATGGGAAGTCATTGACGCCGCAAAAACCAAACCTTTTGGGTTTATGCCTTTTTATCCGGGGCCAGGCCTTGGCGGCCACTGTATCCCCATCGACCCCTTCTACCTGACTTGGAAGGCGCGGGAATATGGGGTTTCCACACGGTTCATTGAACTTGCCGGGGAAGTGAACACGTCCATGCCGGACTATGTCATCACCCAATTGCGTGAGGCCCTTGATTCCCGCTTTAAAAAGGCTTTGAGTGGTTCACGCATTCTTTTGGTTGGGATGGCTTATAAAAAAAATGTGGATGATATTCGGGAAAGTCCGTCCTTAGCCATTTTCGAGGCTTTGCACACAAAGCACGCCCATGTGGACTATTATGACCCTTATGTGCCCGTCGTCCATAAATCCCGCGAACATCCCCTCATTAACGGGAAAGCCTCAATTGCGTGGACAAAAGAGTCCCTCAACTCTTATGATGCTATTTTAATTTGCACGGACCATGATAACATTGATTATGAATTCCTTCTGGCCAACAGCAAGCTTGTGGTCGACACCCGCAACGCCGCGCAGCGAGTAAAGGGGAAGAAAGAAAATGTGGTTAAAGCCTGATTTTTTACCAAAAAAATTAGTCCTTAGTCTGCTGCTGCTTGTTCATATTAGCTCTACCCAGGCAAAAAGTTATACGTACGAATGCCGGAAGACAGATGGTCATGTTATTCATATTGTGACTCTTAATCCCCGTCTTTACTCCACCTCTTATATCAAAGCCCATAATCAAGTCTTTGACCGCGAAACCATTGAAGCGATTGCCAAAAGGAGTGGGGCTGATATTGCCATAAACGGTGGCTTTTTTGAAATTGGAAACGCCCAAGATGGCATGCCCAGCGGAACCTTAATCATTAATCAACAAATTTTAGGGCTTAACCTTAAGAAACACGCCTGCCTCATCCATAACCGGCACGACTTTAAAATTCAAGAGATCGTTCCCCACCTTGAAATCAAGATTGGGAAAAACACATTAACTCCCAACAAAATCAATAAACTTTGTAAGAATGATGATGTGATTTTATATTCGCACCTGTGGGGCTCTAGAACCTTAACCCCCCTTAAAGAGCGGCAAGAAATTGCCATTAATGACAATAACAAAGTGGAGGCTTTTTCAAAGCAAGGTAACATCGCTATCCCCCAGGATGGGTTCGTCTTATCTTTACCCATCAGCTTTTCCTTAGATGCTGTTAGCGCTGGCGATGAGGCCATAATTCTTTCCAAACCTTTTGACCTGTCACAAGAAGAGAACGAGTCGGCGGTTATGGGTATTCCTATTTTGATTCAAGAGGGGAAAATAAACCCCACTCTTTTAAGAAATAAAGAAGATTTTTGCAAATCCCCCCATGCCCGTACCGCCGTTGGCACCCGTTCCGATGGAACCGTGGTGATCGTCGTTGCTGAACATATTTATCACAAGCCCTTAAAAGACGTTACGCTTCAAGAGGTAAAGTCACTTATCGGGGACAATAAAGCCAAGATTATTTCAAAATATAAGAAAACATCCCTGAATCATTTAACTGTTGCGGAAATGAAGGAAATTGTCGCAAAAGAGTTCACAGCCAAAGGTTCCGCCATAGGCTTGCCCTTGCCAGACCTTGCAGCCCTTCTCTTAGAACTTGACTGTGAGTCCGCCATTAACCTTGATGGGGGGGGTTCCTCAAGCTTGTTCATAAATGACCGGGTCATCAACCGAACGATAGGAGACAAAGACGAAGGGATGGGAAGGGAGACTTTACGCCCTCTATCAGATGCCATTGTTTTTAAAGAAATTTCTTAATGATTCGTTAAGACGCATATTTCCCCCCCCTGATCTCAGGCCAGAGAGGCTTTTTTTCATAAAATTTTTGCCTCCAAAGGGGCGGCCCCCCTACAATGAAGGATAATCTTATACATTTATATTGACATTTCCATACTTATCCGACAAAATATAGGCACAGGTATACATTGATAATAATAAATGAGCACAAGTTTACCTGATACGCAAAAATTGATAAAAGCTATGAACCTGATGATAAAGGTATGTCCATTGTGGGCCGGTGGGGTGGATCGATAGCCTAGTGAATGATTTCAATGTTTTTATTGAGGTTGTGAGCTTGGTGGGAGAATGACGCAATAAATTATTCTTGCAATCTTCTCTAGAAATCCCCACATAAAAGCCATGATGCACAATAAATAATAGGTTATAGCCCAAGATTTGAAATGACCCAAGAGCCCCTGTCAGATGTCTGGTGGACTTAAGCCTGGTTGGAAATCCTCCTCAAAACATTCTGATAATACGCTTTTCTGGTCATTCAAGGGACTTGATTAAAACGCCCTAAAATACAGGGAACATAAGCAAGGAGAACTTGAGAATGATACACGTATTTGGATCAAACAAAGAAGCAATTGGGCAATTTAATGACTATGATGCGCTTTTTAAGCACATCAATTCCGTTGAAAACTCAAAGCTCATGGAATGCGGCTCCCGTTCTCTTGGGGAAATTTGGAGTTTCGCTTTATATACCAACAAACGACTGTCTTACATCTACTACAAAACACTGGAAAGATCTTTCAGCAAAGTCGGAAAAGAAGCTTTTGAACAAGAACTCGACTTGATTGAGATCTATAAAGGGGATTTCGAGAGCCCCATTCAAATACCCGTCACCCCTGATGTCAACGTTCAGGAATTAAAAGAGGCCTGGTGCCAGGAGTATTGCGATTCCCACAATTACCTCCTTGTTGATTACAAAAATAATTTTGAGGATCACACCTCGCTCGAAGCTCTCCCCATTGCAAATGTGGCAAGGAGCGAAGTGGGGCAGAGCGCATCGCTTTAAGGCCCCTTCAACTTATACACCAAATAGACCGGTGAACGGCCTTGGGTGATGCCTTTTTGCTCATAGCGCGTTATGGGCCAACTTTCAGGGCGTTCATAGACATTTTTACGCCCCCCCAGAACCAACTCAAATTCATCATGCTGAGCCATAATACTTTGCATCCACTGCGCGTAAGGAGCATCATCCGTTGCCATTAGTAAAAGCCCCTCTTTTTTTAGAATACGCGCAAAAGTAGCCACCGTGGCGCCCTGGATAATACGTCGCTTATGGTGACGTTGCTTTGGCCACGGGTCTGGAAACAATACAAAAAAACGGCCCACCGATCGGTCGGGGAGTCTTGCCAAAAGAAGGCGCGCATCATCTTTAACAATACGGATATTTTTTAAAGAGAGATCTTGAATTTGCACTATCAATGAAGCTACCCCATTGACGAAAGGTTCACACCCCACAAACCCGATATCCGGATGAAGAGCCGCCTGGGCTGCAAGGTGTTCTCCTCCTCCAAACCCAATTTCCACCCATAAATCTATGACGGGGGGATTAAATAAATCAGACAGATTTATCTTGGACTGCTCTGGCAATTCCAGAGATACTTCAGGCCACAAATCGGCGAGCGCCTGACGCTGGCTCTCTTTAAGAGGGCGTGACTGCCGTCTGCCCCATATGTATCTCTGCTGTGGCAATGGTGTATCAATCATTATTCTAGCTTCTTGTTTCTGGTAAGAATTTCTCTACTTTGAGCATTCTAAAAGGTTTTATACAAGCCCCTTTGAACACGGAGCACTCTTGAAATTAACATTCATTCTTAAGCGGGAAGCCGCTTCATAAGATAGCGGTTCATGACCCAAATGGTGAGGGGATAAAAACCAATCGTCATTGCAAAGCCGGGTATAAGGGGAAGAATTCCCACCCATTCATGTTTTACGCAAGACAAAAGAGTTGCATAAATGAATCCATCGATTAGGGTAAAAACCCCAAATCCCCCCCAAACCCACAAGAACCTCTGATGGCTCAGTATCCGGCGTTGAGTCGTAAGAAGAGTGTACCCGATTAGTAGTCGCAAAGCAGAAAAGCCGAGGGGATAGGCATAAATGCCATCTTGGATGAGACTGATCAAAACGAGCTGTTCAATCGGCATCAAATCTGGGCGGTAGAGAGTCCAGTGATAAAGGATGATCAGGAATAGGGTAGGCTGAATCCCAATTTTTTGCCATAGGGGCATAACAGTCAGGCAAACGACAAGGATCAAGAAAGCAAAGGCTAAAAGGCGGACCTTCCAAACGCGCCAAAGCATTGATTCTTCATCATACATCATGAATAACCTATGCCCCAATTGTGACCAACACCAGCACCCGCAGTCATCGCGAGGAGCCACGCCATAGCTTTAGCAAAGGCGGGCAACGTGGCGATCCAGGAGTCACGGAGACGATTTTTGCTATTACCCTCAAGACCATTTAAAAGAAAAGAAAAACAAAAATCCCTCGTATTGCCCCTAGATTGCTCCGTCGTATACGCTTCTCGCAATGATGCAATACCGATAAAAAACATTCGGGCTCTATAAAGCAAGGTAGGTTCTAGATTCATAGACATTGGTTTGTTTAAAGACCAAAGAGAATCGTCACAAAAGCAGGCGTTTTTCTGACAAAGGGACGAGCAGTGATTGCATCACTCGTTACATGAGTAACAACCGCAACAGGTAAACCCCGAGGGAAAATTCCCCCATAACCCGATGTAATCAAGCGGTCACCAACTTTAACTTTGGCAGATTTTTCCAGATGAATAAGGCGAAGCTCCGCTCCATTCTGGCCTGCAATCACTCCGTGATCCTGCGTTGATTCAATCTCAACAGGAATACGCGACGATAAATCGGTTAAAGGCATAACCCGGGCTGTTGTTGCAGAAAACCCCCCAACCTCACTTACGCGGCCCACAACACCATCGGCTGTAATCACGGGCTGATCTTTGGCAACGCCATCTTTTTCTATGGCCCTTATGGTTAATAACGCATTCATACCATCACTTACACGACCAACAACCCGTGCGGAAATACGCTCAATTGTTGGATCAGGAAGCGCTTTGGCAAGTTGTTGCAACTGATGATGATCAAGTGTTCTTTGACGCAAGGACTGAATGAGAGCCAGAAAGTTCTCATTTTCTTCACGCAAAGTTGCAACCTCTGTTCTTAAGCTTTCATGGGTGCGCAACAAGTCACTCCAGGATGTCAAAGCTGTAAAGGGCTGGGTCACAACATCCACAATCGGCATGGTTATATCCAGTAGAACGGCATTCAGATGATGAACTGCCCTGTTGTCACGCAAAGACAACGTGAAAATAATAAGGGCCCCAATGAAACAGGAGAAAATGCCAAAAGAGAAAGGATGGTGCCCAAGAGACGGCCGCACATGAGGTGCAAAGGCATACCGCAAGGTCTGACGTCGCAAAGCGAGCATTTTCAGGCCTAAGGGTACAAATTTTATCATAATGGGCGGCTACCTCTTGGTGTGTGTAACTTTATCAATGGTTCTTAATTGTGATTAGAGCACCGCAAGCAAAGAACTGTGTACATAATATCTGACTCTGGAAACAGTTTAAAGCATCTTTTTCATAATTTATTAATACATGCTCACCAGAACATTTTGGAGTGTTTTTATCTCTTCCAAGGCATGTCCCGTTCCCTGAACAACGCAAGTTAAGGGATTCTCTGCGACAAAAACAGGCAGGCCTGTTGCTTGTGACAAAACATTATCAAGGTTCTTGAGTTGTGATGCGCCTCCCGTCATGACAATCCCCCGGTCAACGATGTCGGCAGACAGCTCAGGGGCCGTATTTTCAAGGGCCGTTTTGACTCCATGAATAATGGCGGCGACAACTTCGGTCATGCTCTCTGCGATTTGCTTCTGGTTAATCTCAACTTCTTGGGGAACCCCATTAATCAGGCTGCGTCCCTTAATAAGCATCTTAATGTCGTGACTGTTTGAGCAAATAACGGCAGATCCAATTTCTTTCTTGATTTTTTCTGCAGTGCTTTCCCCAATGAGCAGGTTATGGGTGCGGCGAATATAGTTGATGATAGCTTCATCCATTTTATCCCCTCCAACCCTGACAGAGCATGCGTAAACGATACCCCCAAGGGACAGGATAGCAACTTCTGTTGTGCCACCGCCAATATCCACAACCATAGAGCCTGTGGGTTCTGTGACGGGTAGACCAGCGCCAATAGCTGCCGCCATCGGTTCCTCAATCAAAAATACGCGGCGCCCCCCTGCACTTTCAGCAGATTCCTGGATGGCCCGACGTTCCACAGCTGTTGAACCGGAAGGAACACAAATGATAATTTGCGGAGCAGCAAAGCTGCGACGGTTATGAACTTTACGAATAAAGTGCTTGATCATTTCTTCAGCGACTTCAAAGTCGGCAATGACCCCATCCCGTAAAGGGCGAATAGCTTGAATGCCACCAGGCGTACGACCGACCATAAGCTTGGCCTCTTCTCCTACGGCCAAAACCTGGCGTTTTCCTTTATTCATGGTAATGGCCACCACGGAAGGCTCATTCAGGACAACACCCCGGCCCTTGACATAGACCAATGTGTTTGCCGTGCCCAAGTCAATTGCCATATCTGCAGATAAAGCCCCTAAAAACCGTGACAGTATTCTCAATTTCTTCACCCTTATTTGACTTCTTATTTAATCCATAGTTTTACGAGGAACAGGGGGGAAACTGCAAGTGTTTTATAAAGAAGGCGCGAATCTAGTTTCTTAAAATTTTACACAATAACCAAATCTTAACCAGTTTACTCTAAAATATTGATTATGCCGCAAAGAATGTGAAGGAGGGTCAAATGCTAAAGAGTTACATTTTTTCAATAGGGCTTGCTCTTGTTTTTGTTGGTTCTCAAGGAAAAGTAGGGGCAGCACAAGGTTCGTCAAACCCCTCTGCTGTGGACCAGAAACGCTTGGAAGCATTGCAACCAACTTTAAAACAAATTCTTGATGTTGATCCAAACAAGGTTCCTTGGGGAGTAAATCTTGACCTTGTGCTTGAGCGGGGGGTGGAAGCCAGAAAGAAGAGTCTTGATAAGTACGATTTTTCATCAAGAATCACGTTATATCAAAAACACAAATCAAAAGCCAAAAAACTTTCTGAACAGTACGCGGTCCTTGCAGAAAGAATTGATCAAACGAATGACAATGCTGCAAAACAATTAAAGTCACTGAATTCTGTCAATATGTTAAAGAGATCGGGCATGAAAAAGAAAATTGAACAGGACAGGGATAGGACTTTACAACCTCTTCAAGAACAAATGGCCAAACTTAAGGATGATCTACAAACTAATACGATACAAATGAAAAACCTTATCGTAACGATTACGAAGCAAACGGGGCTTACGCCGGACCAAATTGCCAGGTTACCTGACTTTGACAGTTGGAAGAACATGCAAAAATCTACCCCACAAGAAGTCCCGCAGGAAGTTCAACAAGCCGCTCCCCTTCAGGAGAAACCTAAACTTCGTCCTCTGCCCCCTCTGCCGAAAAACAGTCCTCCTTCACGGCCATCCCAGCCAATACCAACTCAATCAGGGGGTTGAGGAGGGTTCAATAAGATTTGCCCATAAATTGCCCTTGACGATGAGGGGAGTTTTAACGTTAGCTCAGTCTTACAGTTAGCGATGAATAATAATATGAAGGAGACTAAAACCCATGACGCATACCCTACCGAATTTACCCTATGATATCGCCGCATTGGAGCCTCATATTTCGGCAAACACACTGACTTTCCATCATGGGAAACACCATCAGGCCTATGTCACGAACCTGAATAATTTGATCCAGAATACGGAACTCGCAGATAAGCCGTTAGAAGAAATTATCCAGGCAACAGCCAAAAACCCCGAAAAAGCAGGCATTTTTAATAATGCCGCACAGGTGTGGAACCACACCTTCTTCTGGAACTGTATGAAACCTCAAGGCGGAGGACAACCAACCGGAGACCTGAAGGCGATGATTGAGACAGCCT
>CAZXMD010000004.1:10165-27725 GCA_964641635.1 uncultured Candidatus Finniella sp.
GATCTTATGAAACATTTGCGGCAGACTTTAAACAGGCGGCTGTGACCCAATTTGGCAGCGGTTGGGCGTGGTTGGTCGTTGAAAAGGGTATTTTACGCATTATGAAAACATCCAATGCCGATCTTCCCATGGTGCACGGGGCAACGGCTTTATTGACCTGTGATGTTTGGGAACATGCCTACTATCTGGATTATCAAAACCGTCGCCCTGACTATGTGGACACATTCCTTTCCCACCTTGTGAACTGGGATTTTGCGGCAAGCCTTCTGAGTGGGTCTTAAAAGAGCCTTATTCTTGATGAGTTGGTATTTCATATCATGAGAAGAGGGATGCGATGGCTTATCGGCATCACGGTGACGTTCCTGCTGAGCGTGAGCCTCGGCTCTATCCTTACATCCTCTGTTTGGGGCCAAGACCCGAAACCAACTTTAAAAGCAGCAGACCCTGCCCCTACCCCCCTACCAGCACTTGTGGTTTTGTCTGAGGGGGCGTCAGGAAACGCCACTTTTTCTTTTGAGTGGGGTGAGAAAACCCCAGCCCTTGCCGTCATAAAAAGCAATGAAAAATGGTGGATTGTTTTTGACGAAAGCGCCACGGTATCCCTTCCTGACCTCAAGGAACACCCCATCGCGGGTCTAAAAAGCATGGATACAATCCCCACAAAGGGCGGAGGTGTCGCCTTAATGGTTATTACGGAGCCGGAGATGACCCCTGCGGTTAACCAAGCCAACGGGATGTGGCAAATCTCGTTTCGGCACCAGCCTTTAGCTCTTCCTCATCAAGCCTTCTGTCAATTACCCAAATCCTATAAAGACGGCCTTTCTGTTGGATTGGAAGCGCCAGGAAAGGAAGTGCAATTCATTGACCCTCATACCGGATACACTCATATTGTATTTCCCTCTTATCGTATGGGGCTGGGAGTTGCTGAAGAATCTATATTTGCGGAATTTCACGTCATGGCCACGGCGCAAGGGGTCGGGTTTCAGGTTCTAAAAGATGATATGATGGTCACAGCCACCTCAGAACAAGCGACGATCACACATCCGGAAGGGTTGGCGATTAGCCTGCCCCAAGACCGCGAACAAGTTCGCACAAAGGCAATGCCAATCGGTTTATTTATCGATGCCCAGGATATAGATTGGGTTGACCGGCGGCAAAAAATCAATGACGAGTTGCTGGATTTGCCTCATAGCCAACATGGTCCCGGAGAGTTGGAATTGGCTTGGCTATTGTTGAGCAATGATCAACCTTCACAAGCTTTAGGGTACTTAACCCATCTTGCGCAAGAGCGCCCCAGTATCGCAAACCTGCCCTTGTTCCAAATCCTTCAGGGTATGGGAAATTTATTGCTTCATCAGTTTGGTGAAGCAGAAAAGAATTTAGTATTAGCCCACGAAGAGCCTGAAATCCAGGTATGGTTATCTGTGTTAAAAGCGATTCAGAATCCTCACTATTTAACAACGGGGCTTGCGACCTTATCACAATTTCGCACCCAGCTTCTGATGGCAAAACCACTGCTGCAAAGCTATCCAAAACCTTTGCGTAATCAAATGGTTTCCTTAATTTTGCTGGCTGGAATTGCAACAAGGGATGGTGAACTGCTAGCCTCTATCCTTGATCTGGAAACACGGCCCGAAACCTTGAGGACGCGGGAAGTGTTTGACCTTGCAAGAGCAAGAGTATTGATGAACCAGAACAAACTGGATGCGGCTCTCCAGATGTTGGGTGAATTGATGGAAAAAGCGACATCTCCCCAAGTCCGCGCTATCGCTCATTTCGACTACGTAGTTCATCGGTTGGAAACAAATACGATGAAAAAGGAAGATGCACTGCTCGAGTTGGAACGCATCCGTTCCCAATGGCGCGGTGAGTGGTTGGGGCAGGAGATTACCGCGTATCTTAAAGGGCATACCCCCGAAAAAATTGCAACGGAATAAAAGAAAACGAAAGATGAAATTTTTCTTGACTTTTTGTTTATAGATGTACATATCTTTTAATATAATGAACAGTTTAACCCATTGGAATTTTTAGAATGGTTCGGCTTTCTTGCCACCTTAACTTGACAGCTATCCGATATCTCAGCGAGACATCGATTACCATTTCATGCGCACAATTCAAGTCCCTCAAGCGCAGCTAGCGCTTATTCTTTTTTTCCTAACACACAATTCGTTTAAATATTTTTTCCCTTAGGGGAATGATTTTGTTTTATATTTTTATTGGGAGATACCCATGACAACGACACACGAACAAGATAAAATTGGCCTTTGGCCGTTAACGTCCCTCGTAACAGGGAATTTGGTTGGTTCTGGCGTTTATTTGTTGCCCGCAACACTCGCTATTTATGGAACGGTTAGTCTATTTGGTTGGATCGCAGCCTCTTTAGGGGCGATCCTTCTTTCTTTGGTTTTTGCAAACTTAAGCTCCCATCAAACAAAGACCGGGGGGCCCCACCTCTATGCCCAGGAAGCCTTTGGAGATACGGTCGGCTATTACGTTTGCTGGGGGTATTGGGTGCTTTCCTGGATGAGCAACCCGGCTTTAGCGATAGGCGCTGTGGGCTATATCTCTTCTCTATGTGGAGGATTAAGCCAAATGACCCACTTCTGGCTGGAGGTTTCCGTCGTAGCAGGGCTCACGGCTTTCAACCTGGTAGGCTTGAAAGTAACAGGGCGCATAGAGCTTATAATAACCGCACTCAAAATCATACCACTATTAGCCTTGCCTTTAATTGGCTTATATTTCATAGATTTTTCAAACTTTGCCCACCATACCAATGTCTCTGGTCAATCCTTTGGAATGGCTTTGAATTCCGCAACATTAGCAGCGATGTGGGCTTTTATTGGCTTGGAGACGGGAACCATACCAGCAGGTCAGGTTTACAATGCATCCCGAACCGTTCCTCGAGCCACAATTTTGGGAACCATTATTGCAGCGGCAGTCTATGTTTTAGGAGCCATTGTCGTAATGGGCGTTGTTTCTCCTGAAAATTTACTCCAGTCAAAGGCGCCTTATGCGGATGCCGCAGAACGTATCTTCGGTGGAGCCTGGGGAACGCCGGTTACCTTCGCTGCAATTATTTCCTGTTTAGGAACGCTGAATGGGTATTTGATCATCGTCGGCCGGATCCCTTACGGAGCTGCACAAGACGGCCTGTTTCCAAAGTTTTTCACACGAACGACAAACCATGGAACGCCTTACTGGGGGGTTCTCATTTCTTCCTTTTGCTCAGTTCCTCTTTTGCTTCTTTCCTTACAGAATTCTCTAATGGAACAATTTAATTTCATTATTGAATTAGCAACGTTGTTGATTTTGGTCGTGTACGCCATATCGGTATTGGCTTATTTAAAATTGATGATAAGAGATGGGAAAACAACGTTTTCAAAGGTTAGCTTAGGCATTGGCGCTTTAGCCTTTGCCGGTTGGGCTTTATGGGCAGCCAGCTTAAAGATGGTCGCTCTTTCACTGGTGATTGTCCTCTTAGGAATTCCCATGCGGTTATGGATGACAAGACCAAAGGTTTCTCTGAATGAGGCTTGATTAAACTGGTGAAATTTCTTATAGATGATGGACGGGTGCGGGCGTAGCTCAATGGTAGAGCAGAAGCTTCCCAAGCTTACGACGGGGGTTCGATTCCCCTCGCCCGCTCCATCTCACCTAACTCACAGGTTTAACCATTTCCTGCGCGCCCCTTTGGCGCTCCACCTTCATTCACCGGCTGCGCGACTTGAAGCTCCACCAAGAACACTCAAGAATTTCTCAATGTCCCCATTATTGGACTGTACAAGGGCGCTGTATTCATCCCGAATGGTGATGCTCATACTCACACCTTCCACTTTGACATCATGAATCTTTCCGTCACGGACGCGCCAGTCCACAGGGGTCAAAGGGCCCCCAGGCTTCTGGATTGTGCTGGATACAATAATGTAATGCCCCTCTTGCCGGGCTTCCTTTACCTTAAACTCAACTCCCCGATACTCTTGGAATCGATTTGCGTAAGATTTTTTGAGGCGGTTCTTGAAACGGGGGATAAACCGGTCTTGTTGATCCGGGCTCATACGGTTCCAATAACGCCCCATCACGAATTGCCCGATGGCTTGAACATCAAAACCTTCTTCGAGGAGGGACTGGAAATTGGACTCCAATTGACTTTGAGAAGCGCCTGGCTTTGTCAGTGATTCAATAGCCCGGCGACCCAAATCTTCAATAAAGCTTTTTGCAGAATCTGTAGCTAAGGAAGGGTTAATTTGACTCACAAATAGAATCATTACCAAAGAATAAAAAAACCTCTTTATCATACTGTCCTCTTTAATTATTAGAAATAACCCTTAAGATTAAGTCTACGAGAAAGAGATTAACAAACAGTTATGGGGTGTTTGATTTTTCCTCCTCTTTAGCTACTTCCGGAGTATTTGCTGATTTTAATTTTTCAGCCATATAGGCTTGTCTTTGAAAGTAGATGCTCCGCATCGTCACATACATATCGAGAGAGCCATTTCTTAAATTATCAATGGTTTCAATAACCTTCTCCCGACGGCTCACAATATCGACTCCATAACGAATAGTCAACCAGTAATAGTGCTTACGATGATGGCGATTGTTTAGATATAGGTTGAGGGGATCCGCAAAGTAGTCTCCCACAAATCCGGTCGCTCCGCGGAAGGAGGATGGGCCGACCAAAGGCAAAACCAAATAAGGCCCCGTATCCACGCCCCAAGCCGTTAAGGTCTGGTTAAAGTCTGTATCATAACGGGGATACCCCATATCGGATGTGACATCGACAAGCCCTGCAAGGCCAAAAGTAGAATTCATCAAGAATCGGAAAAAAGTCGCCGTTGCACGTTCCGGCTCCGCTTGAAGCACATGGTTCAAAAACACAACGGGCGTAAAGATGTTGTCTAAAACATTGGTAACGCCATTACGAATAGGGTCCGGCACGATTGCCCGATAAATTTCCGCAACGGGACGCAAGAGGATAAAATCAACAAAATCATTAATCTCAAATATCAACCGGTTGAGCGGCTCTAAGGGGTCATTTGGCCCTTCATCAAATGACATCTCCTCATCTCCATCGGAAGAGGAAACGGCTTTCTTTGAATCATGCGTTTCTTTGCCTGTTGACCTTGATTCTTTCCCAGTAGACTGGCTTTGTGGCATTGGCAACGCCTCGCTAAAGGTATCCGCCTTTGCTTGTAATGCAAAGGTTGCCATAAAAAAACTAACCGCTACGAAAAGTCGATAAGGTGGAAAATTTGCCCGCATTGATTAAGCCTTTGACTGAATAGGTCACATCTTCTCTCAACCTTACCTCCTGTTCATGGATATTTCACGTAAAAAATCTACTGCTTCCCCCGCTTTTCAGACTCATTTGTCGAATCACATTGAAAAACAAGTGTAATTTTAAATATATTTTAAAAAATTTCAAAAGAGTGTCCCGGACAGTACTTTTTCCCCTTTCTTGCCAAAAAACAGACGTTTTCCGTTAAAGCCCTTTCCCTCACGGCGGCCTAATCCTTAGGGTTTCTGTTTGTTTTCTTAGAAACCAACTTTTCTCATTGGTTTTGAAAGTCAGTTCAGGTAAAAATAGGGTTGATAGACGCGTAAGGGGTATATCCCCATCATTTCTTTCGTGAATTGATTTTCATTTTAGAGTTTATAAGGAACCCTTGTGACAGCATTGGCAATTACAGAACCTGGAGACCACGATCTTACCACCGAAACAGTCCTTCAGTGGGAACAGGTGCGGGATCAATTGCGGGATGAGTTTGGCGAAGCTGTCTTTAAAAGCTGGCTTAAGCCCTTATTCGTTACGGAAATCATTGGGGGAACCGTCCGCCTCGCGGCGCCAACCCGTTTTATGCGGGATTGGGTCGTTTCTCATTACGTAGACCGCATCCGGTTGCTCTGGGAGGCATTAAGTCCCGCCATTACCACCATTGACGTCATCGTCAAATTAGGGACACCCGCCTTAACGCCCGCTTCTTCTCCAGAGGTGAACAGCCAGATGATCCCCAGCATACAGCCTCTTCCCAATGAAGAGCCCATTGGCATTGACCGGGACGTCATCGGGGCTGCTCTGGATCCTCGGTTTACCTTTGATAATTTTGTGGTTGGAAAACCCAATGAACTTGCTTATGCAGCCGCTTTACGGGTTGCAGAATCTCAAAAAGCCCAATTTAATCCTTTGTTTTTATATGGAGGCGTTGGTTTAGGCAAAAGCCACTTAATGCACGCAATTGCCTGGCACATCAAAACATACCATCCCAAACGGCGTGTCATTTACTTATCTGCAGAAAAGTTCATGTACCAGTTTATCCGCGCCTTACGCTATAAGGATACCGTCGCCTTCAAGGAACAGTTCCGTTCTGTCGACGTATTGATGATTGATGACGTTCAGTTTATTAGCGGCAAAGAAACGACACAAGAAGAGTTTTTTCATACGTTCAATGCGTTGGTTGATCAGAATCATCAGATTATCATTTCGGCAGATAAATCTCCCTCAGACCTGGAAGGCATGGAGGAGCGCTTGAAATCCCGTCTGGGGTGGGGTCTTGTTGCCGATATTCATCCCTCAACCTATGAATTACGCTTGGGGATCTTGCATGCTAAGGCAGAAACCTTAAACGTTCCCATTCCAAAGGACGTGATGGAGTTTTTGGCATGCAAGATTACCTCCAACATCCGTGAGTTGGAGGGAGCCTTAAACCGCATCATTGCTCACGCCACGCTTGTTGGACGGGAAATTAGCCTTGAAACGACTCATGATGTTTTACGGGACCTCTTAAAAGCCAATGACCGACGGGTAACCATCGAAGATATTCAAAAGCGCGTTGCTGAATATTATGGCATTAAAATTTCTGATATGCAGTCTGCCAGACGGTCTCAAAACGTTGCCCGCCCCCGTCAAGTAGCCATGTACCTCGCAAAGGCGCTAACATCCCGGTCTTTGCCAGAAATTGGCCGCAAATTTGGAGGACGCGACCACACAACCGTCTTGCATGCTGTTCGAAAGGTCCAGGAGGTCAAAGCCCAGGATCGAGAATTTTCCGAAGATCTTGATATTTTACGTAGAACGTTGGAGGTATAAACGTCATGAAGTTTACAATTGACCGGTCTGTTTTTCTAAAAGCCCTGTCCCATGGTCAAAGCGTGGTTGAGCGCCGGACGACTGTTCCTATCTTAAGTAATGTCCTCTTAAATGCAACGCCCATGGGCTTAAGCATGATAACAACAGATACCGATATAGCCCTTATTGAAACTGTTTCTGCAAATGTGACAGAACCTGGAGCAACAACTGTGTCTGCTCAAATGCTTTTCGAAATTGTTCGAAAACTACCAGAAGGCTCAACTGTTGAATTAGCCCTTCTCCCAGAAACAGGTCAGCTAAACTTAAAAGGAGGCCGGTCCCGTTTTAACCTCTCCTGCCTACCGGCTGAAGATTTTCCACAACTGACGCAAGGGGAATTACCTTACCACTTTACGCTGCCTATAGGAACATTTAAAAAACTGTTAGATCGGGCAAAGTTTGCCATGTCTACGGAAGAAACGCGTTATTATCTCAATGGCATTCATCTTCATGCAATGGAACGTGACGGACAAAAAATCTTGCGCTCAGTTGCAACGGATGCCCACCGCCTCGCTTATATCGAAGTCCCGTTGCCTCAGGGAGCTGAAGACATTCCGGGAATTATTATTGGACGTAAAACGATTACGGAAGTTCGCAAACTTGTCGACGATTCAAGCTCAGAAGTCACCAT
The DNA here is from genome assembly GCA_964641635.1 of uncultured Candidatus Finniella sp. Lineage (GTDB taxonomy): Bacteria > Pseudomonadota > Alphaproteobacteria > Paracaedibacterales > VGCI01 > VGCI01. Next base: position 17,920 of record CAZXMD010000004.1, read on the forward strand.
TGCCCTCTCTCCAACACGCATTGAGTTTGCCTTTGAGAACGCGGTTTTAAGTTCCCGGCTTATTGATGCTACCTATCCAGAATATGAAAAAGCAATCCCGATTGGAAATGATAAAACAGCCATCATTGACGCAAAAGTCTTTGCCGCAGCTGTTGATCGTGTCGCAACGGTTTCCAATGATAAGGTGCGGGCTATTAAGGTAAATTTACACAATAATATGCTCACATTATCTGCAGCCAGCCACGATTCAGGGGATGCCGTGGAAGAAATAACAGTCGACTTTCCCCATGATACCCCGATAGAAATTGGGTTTAATGCGCGCTATTTATTAGATATTGCTCAACAAATTGATGAAGATGAAGCCCAAGTGCTTCTCGCCAATGGAGATGCGCCTGCAATTATTAAGGGAATGCTCGATAAAGAGGCCACTTACGTTCTTATGCCGATGCGCGTTTAACTGATCTGACGATGCTCCAAGAGTCAAAATAGTCCAAGAGGGATGGGGATTAAGTGCAAAAGGTACAAAGCTTAGAAGGGTGTTCATCTGATCCTCGTACCGTAACGGGTCTGTCCCGACTTGTTTTGCATCAATTTCGCAACTATCATGACCTCGATTTATCACTCCAAGACGGCCCCGTTGTCCTAACGGGCCCGAATGGGGCCGGAAAAACAAATGTTTTGGAAGCAATTTCTTTTCTGTCGCCTGGACGCGGTTTGCGCAGCATTAAATTGTCCCAAGTAACGAACCTGAAAAAATTGAACCAGGATGCTTTGCTTCCTCCTTCATGGGCAATTGCAGCAACAGTGGAAACAGATATGGGATCTGTCCAATTAGGAACCGGTTTGGACTATACAGCCAATGGGAATGAGCGTCGGCTGGTCAAAATCAATGGACAACCCGCAAAGAGTCAGGCATGCCTAACAGCTTGGATGAGCGTGATCTGGGTCACCCCTCAGATGGACCGTCTCTTTTTGGAAGGCGCTTCCACCCGACGAAAGTTCATTGACCGCTTGGTCTATGCTTTGGATTCTTCCCATTCGGCGCGCGTCCATCGATATGAACATCACGTGCGTGAGCGGGCTCACCTACTCAAAGAAGGACGTTATGATCCTTTGTGGGTATCCACCCTGGAGCGTTACCTCGCAGAAGATGGCGTTGCCATTATTGTTGCCCGAGATCAAGTGGTTAAAAATTTAAGTGAGGCCCAACGAAAAGAAGGGGACTATCCTTTTCCTCAATTTCACGCTGAAATGAAGGGAGAAGTGGAAACATGGCTTGAAAACCAACCTGCCCTTACGGTGGAAGATATTTATACGGAAAAGTTAAAAGCATGTCGACGACAGGATGGGGAGACTGGAGGAGCGAGCATTGGTCCGCACCGAAGTGATTTTCAAGTCCAGCATCTTGCCAAACAGCTCCCAGCAGAGCTATGCTCCACAGGAGAGCAGAAGATGCTGTTGCTTGCTGTGACTTTGGCATTTACCCGAATCCAGGAACAGTACCGCACCTGCCCAACCGTCTTGTTATTAGATGACGTTGCAGCACACCTGGATGATCAGCACCGATTGGTGTTATTTCAGGAAATTTGCGGACCAGAGCGGCAATCTGAAAATGAGAGGTCGAGAGGACCTTTTCAAGTTTGGATGACAGGAACTGATCGGTCTGCATTCCAGGCTCTGAACAGTCAGGCACAATTCCTGACCGTCCAGAATGCAACTTTAACGAATGGCTTTTAGCTGACTAGGTGAAAGACAGCTAACAGAAACAACTGAGGAATGACAACGAATATGACCACGAATTCTGACAGTCAAAAAAATGGCGCTGAAGACTACACTTCTGAATCTATTAAGGTTTTAAAGGGTCTTGATGCTGTTCGCAAGCGTCCTGGAATGTATATTGGAGATACGGACGATGGAACAGGACTTCACCATATGGTCTATGAGGTCGTTGACAATGCAATTGATGAAACTTTGGCCGGTCATTGTGACCGTATTGAAGTCATCATCAATGAAGATAATTCTGTAACGATTCGGGATAATGGTCGCGGCATTCCGGTTGATATCCATGCAGAAGAGGGAGTTTCTGCTGCTGAAGTCATTATGACACAGCTTCATGCGGGCGGTAAATTTGACCAGAATTCCTATAAAGTTTCAGGCGGCCTTCATGGTGTCGGGGTTTCTGTTGTGAATGCTTTATCGGAAGTCTTGGATTTACGCATCTGGCGGGGTGGCAAAGAATACGTCATCCATTTTACCCATGGCGTCCCCGATGGCCCTCTTTCTATTGTTGGAGATTCGAATGGTCGAACAGGCACTGAAGTCCGTTTCCTCCCCTCTACAGAAACTTTTACACACACTGTTTTCGATCGGGCAACAATTGAGCACCGCTTACGGGAACTCGCTTTTTTGAACTCTGGCGTCAATATTATTTTAAAGGATGAACGGGAAAACACCCTTTATGAGACGACCCTCCATTATGAAGGTGGTATTACAGAATTTGTCCGCTATCTAGATAAAGCCAAACACCCTTTGCATCCCACTCCTATAAGTATTTCAAAGGCTCAAGGTGACATTGCCGTTGAATTGTCCATGGAGTGGACAGATAGCTACCATGAAACAACCTTGTGTTTTACCAACAATATTCCTCAACGTGATGGGGGAACGCACTTGGCTGGACTTCGGGGTGGACTCACCCGTATGGTAGGCAACTTTGTTGCTGCAAGCCCCCAAGGCAAAAAGGAAAAGTTTACCTTCACGGGCGAAGATGTTCGGGAAGGTCTCACGTGCGTTCTTTCTGTCAAGGTTCCAGATCCTAAATTCTCCTCTCAAACCAAAGACAAGCTCGTTTCTTCCGAAGTTCGCCCGGTTGTGGAAAATATTGTTTCAGAGGCAATGGAACAATGGTTTGAAGAAAACCCTGCGCACGCGAAGGTTATCATAAACAAAGTATTGGAAGCCGCAACCGCCCGGGAAGCAGCCCGCCGCGCCCGCGAATTAACCCGGCGCAAAGGCGTCTTGGATATGGCGTCCTTGCCCGGAAAACTTGCTGATTGTCAGGAAAAAGACCCTGCAAAAAGTGAGATCTTCATCGTTGAGGGAGATTCTGCAGGCGGATCAGCCAAACAGGGGCGTGAACGCTCTTTCCAGGCTATTTTACCCCTTAAAGGTAAAATTTTAAATGTGGAGCGCGCCCGCTTTGATAAAATGCTGGGATCTGCTGAAATTGGAACACTCATTACAGCTTTAGGCACAGGTATTGGGCCTGAAGACTTTTCTCCGGACAAGGCGCGCTATCATAAAATCATCATCATGACCGACGCGGACGTGGATGGAAGTCACATCCGCACCCTTTTATTAACGTTCTTTTATCGCCAAATGCGCCCTCTCATTGAAAGAGGTTATCTCTACATTGCTCAGCCTCCTCTATATAAGGTTAAGCGAGGCCAATCTGAGGTCTACTTAAAAGATGAGCGCGCCATGGAAATGTATCTTTTAGACGCAGCTGTTGAGGAGTCCCGGTTTACCTTAGCCAATGGTTCCGTCATTACAGGCCAGGATTTACGTCACCTGGCTGACTTAACCTTAAGGGCTCGCCATGGTTTTTCAGGCCTGACGCGCCGTGTCAATAACGTCAGTTTGATGGAACAAGCCTTTCTCGCAGGCTATTTCCAAAACTCAAGCATGGATTTGGCGCCACTTACACAAGCTTTAAACCAAGCTGACCAAGCGCTTCGCTTGAATGGGGCCATCGCTAAAAAACCGACCTGGTCTCTCGAACGAACCGAAAATGGAGATGTCATTGCGACTTATACTTTAGCTGGCGTCTCAGAATCCTGGCGCCTGGATGAAGCTCTGACGACATCCCCTGAGATTAAGGCCTTACACGGACTCCTTCCAAGCCTAAAGGAATACTTTTCCGCACCTGCCTTCTTTGAGTCAAAAGACAAGAAAATACCGATTACTGGTCCTTCCGGCTTGGCAGAAGCATTTCTAGAGTTAGGTCGGAAAGGACTCGCTTTAAGCAGGTATAAAGGGTTGGGAGAAATGAACCCTGACCAACTGTGGCAAACAACTCTAGATCCGGAGGCACGTACTCTTCTCCAGGTTAAACTGACCCACTTAGAAGAAGCTGAAGAAATTTTCTCCACCCTCATGGGGGATGTGGTCGAACCACGTCGAGATTTTATTCAAAGTAATGCTTTAAAAGTTGTTAATTTAGATGCTTAGTGTTATATAAAAAAAATTGCTAAAATATAATAATATTAAAAAACTATACATTAAGGTAATTTGTGACGAAGCAGCCCCCTAAGCTATTTGGTTTTGAACGGCCCACCTTATCTAGGGGGGAGACAAAGTCACGCTCGTCTGCGCCAAAACGCAAAAGAAAACCTGGTGGTAGTCGCAAAGGGGGTGGCGGCAACAAACCCCCAACAAGAAGACGGCGCCGAGTTTCTATAAAATGGGTTATCTTCCGCCTGTTTTTAACCATGGCTATCTGGGGCGCTTGTTTAGGCGGAATGGGTGTGCTTTGGTTCAGCTATGATTTACCGGACATCGGCCGCCTCCAATCTACAGTCCGACGCCCGAGCGTCACCATTATGACACAAGATGGCACGATCATTGGAACTTATGGCGATCTGTACGAGGACATGATCCGCGTTCAGGAACTTTCCCCCTCTATTCCCCAGGCCCTTATGGCAATTGAGGATCGGCGTTTTTACAGCCACTTTGGCATTGATATCATTGGCTTGATTCGGGCCGCTTACACCAACTATCGGGCTGACCGCGTTGTTCAAGGTGGATCAACCATAACGCAGCAGTTGGCCAAAAATTTCCTGATGACGCAAGGTCTCTATGGCCATAACGACCGTTCTTTACGACGAAAAATTCAAGAAGCCATCATGGCTGTATGGTTAGAATGGCATTTTACAAAAGATCAGATTATGACCATTTATCTGAATCGTGTCTATTTTGGGGCTGGAACTTATGGTGTGGATGCAGCTGCCCACAAATACTTCAAAAAATCCGCTCGCCAAATTACCGTTTATGAAGCAGCTGTTATTGCAGGATTGCTCAAAGCTCCCTCCAGATACTCCCCCACAGCTCATCCGGAACGTTCAAGGGCGCGCGCCAAGGTTGTTCTCGATCAAATGCAAGAAGCAGGGTATATACGCTCCGCAGATGAATGCTTGCGTCAAGGTGACGCCACCTATCAAACCCAAACTTCAACAAAAGGAAATGGGTACCAGTTCTTTGCTGATTGGGTCTACGATTCTATTTCTAACTATGTAACCATCTCTGATAAAGATCTGGTCGTTATAACCACCCTTGATTTGTCTATGCAAAAGAAAGCTGAAGATGCCGCTCTTAATTTGTTGGAAGACATGGGCAAAGAATTAAAAACCAGCGAGGTTTCTATGGTTGCTATGACGCCCAATGGAGCTGTTCGTGCAATGGTTGGTGGAAAAAGCTATCAAGGCAGTCAGTTTAATCGCGTCACGCAAGCCTTGAGGCAGTCCGGCTCTGCCTGGAAGCTGTTTGTTTACCTGGCTGCATTAGAATATGGCATGAGCCCTGAAACCCGCATCTCAGATGAACCCATAACCATTGGAAACTGGTCACCTAAAAACTTCCGCACCCATAAACCACGCTATTTAGAGGGAGAGGACTGGAGCCTTGAAGAGGCCTTCATTAAATCTATCAATACCGTCACCGTTCGTATCGCCCATCAAATCGGTACGGCCCGCATTGCTGAAGTTGCCCGCCGGTTAGGAATAAATGGCAAGATTGTGGCAGACCTCAGCATGTCTCTTGGTACGACAGAACATACCCTTCTTGATCTGACAGCTGCCTTTGGAACCTTTGCCAATAATGGGGTAAGCGTTTGGCCCTATGGTATTTTGGCTATTAAAGATAAGGCCGGGTTTATTCTTTATCAACGGGAAAATGAATCTGCCAGTCCTGTTGTTGATCTTAAGTATGTTAAACAAATGAACCGGATGCTGACAGGCGTTGTTAACAATGGTACAGGCCGCGCGGCCAAAATGTCCTTTCCAGTGGGGGGGAAGACAGGCAGTAATGGTGATATTGACGCCTGGTTTGTCGGATATACCCCTGACCTTGTTGCAGGTGTCTGGACAGGGAATGATGACAACAAACCAATGAACAAAAGATCAACCGGAGGACGTCTGCCGGCTCGCGTTTGGGCGGCATTTATGAAATCGGTTTATGGGGACGAAAGCAAACCTGCTGGAAACTTGATTGTTGAAGGGCCTGATTCATCAGAAGGGGGGAGTCGAGAAGATTCCGATGAAATCTCCGACTATGGACCGATTGCTCCTGCTCCTAATGTCGAATCTCAAGATGAATTTGAGCGATTGGTCAACCAAGTCGCAGGATAAACAAAACGAAATTATTTAATGAAATACACTATCAGATCCATTGAAGTTCAAGATTTACCCCAAGCCTTTAACATGTTAAAGGATCTCATACGCCTAAAGAATATAGGAAGACCGCTTACAATGACTCTAGAGCTTATGGGCCAGGAGTTATTCGCCCCAAACGCCACCTGGCATGGCCTTGTGGCGGCCAAAGATACAGAAATTATAGGGTTGTGTCTGTATAGCATTGCGAATACCAGCAGGCCCTTAAACCCCACACCCCTCATCCAAATAGATGATCTCTATGTTCACCCAAACTTTAGAAGACAGAAAATTGGTGAGAAACTTATCGAAGCGCTCACCAAAATTGCCCATCAATCCGGCATTTCAAGAATAGAGCTGTGGTGCGTTAAAAATAACGATACGGGTCAAAACTTCTATCAAAAAATGGGCGCTCAAAAATTGAGCCATATCGATGTGTACCGATTTAGTTTAGATCAATAATTTTCGCTCTTCATCTTTCCATCATGAGGACTCATTCAAAAAAAACCTGGACAAGGTTCGAATTCTTATGATAACGATCAAGGCAGCATTAATGATTGAGATTTTTATGACAATCCGTTTGTTAAATTTTTCATTGCTTTCCCTCCGACTCCTCGGCTGAGGCCGATATTATATTTCCTATTTTCTTTATGAATCAAATCGAATTTAACTTAAACTTAACCGTATCCTTTATTGAATTAAAGGCAGAAATCTAATTTGGAGCATGTTATGAAAAAACCCCTAGTTCGCACGGTTGTTACCAGCATGGTTGGCAACCTGTTTGAATTTTACGATTTTATTTTATTTGCCTACTTTGCTCCCATTCTTGGAAAACTATTTTTTCCATCCGCGGACGAAACGACAGAGCTGATCAAAGCGTTTGGGGTCTTTGCCGTTGGTTTCCTTGTGCGCCCCTTAGGCGGTGTCGTTTTTGGTCACATTGGCGACAAAGTGGGACGGAAAGAAGCGCTTGTCCTGGCCATTATCTTGATGGCTATTCCAACAGCCGTCATTGGACTACTACCCACTTATGAGGAAATTGGCATTTCAGCTTCAATCTTATTGATTGCTATGCGCATGTTACAAGGATTTTCCATGGGTGGTAATTATGGTGGGTCCATCACCTTTACAACGGAGCATTCCGATCCCAAACATCGCGGATTGATTGGCAGCTTTGCGATTACCAGTTGTCTGGTCGGCATTTTATTGGGCTCTGCTACAGCAACCTTGTTCTCCTATATTCTCTCAGAGCATGACCTGAACACCTGGGGATGGCGCGTGCCGTTTTTACTGGGTATCCTGATCTGCTTCGTTGGGTATTACTTACGGACGAGAATTCCAGAATCCCCGGAATATACAAAGATTCAAAAAGCCGGCGCTGTGTCGCAACACCCCACGCTCCAGGTCTTTAGGGACCATTGGAAGACATTAACCATCGTTGTGTTGGCGATCATGTTGCATGATTTGAGCTTTTACACGCTTTTTACCTACATGCCTACCTTCATGACCAAGCAGCTGCATTTGGCCGAAGATGTGGCATTTACCATTAATACCATCAATCTGTTTTTGGTATGCGTGTTCACGGTTTTGGGGGCCTGGTTGTCGGATAGAATTGGTCGTAAGCCCGTTATGGCAGGGGCGGCCCTGATTTTTATTTTCGCCACAATCCCCTTGTTCTCCATGATTACAAATACATCGGATATGATGACCATTTTCTGGGCGCAGCTTGTATTTGCAATTGCAGCCGGAGGTTACTTTGGCCCTACGGCTGCCATGATGGTGGAGGCTTTTCCAACAGCAATCCGCTTTTCCGCTATCGCCATCACAACTAACATCAGTGGCCCTTTGTTTGGGGGAACAGCGCCTGTTTTGGTGACATACCTCATTGATAAAACGGGAACCAATATGCTTCCTGCGTTTTATTTGACAGGGACGGCCGTGATTTCGTTGATGGCCTTAAAGTTTATCCGAATTTATGGCAAAGAAAAATCGTTTGCTTAAAAAAGAAGACATGTTGATGCTTGAATAAGCCAACATGTCCCATCTGCTTAACCAGTGTTAAATCTTTTGAGATTATAAAGCACGCGGTCTTGCTCGCCAGCAGAAAATGCCGAGTCAAAAAGGTTATAAGCTTCCTTCAGCTTTGATATTATTTGCTTACTATTACTTGTTCCCATGGCCTGCTGTTCGAAAGTTTGTGCTTGTAAAATATGACTCTCCAATCTTGCGCCTTCATCTTCTTTACTCTCAATTGCCTTTTTTATGGCTTTATATTTAGCACGTTCAATTCTCATTTGGGCATCAAGAGCTTGCCTGGCTTCATTTGTAATATTTGACTCCAAGAGCTCATCGTTTAAAGCCTCAACGGTTTTCTCGTGAATAAGCGCTTGCATTTTATAACTATCGAACTGACCTAAATAAGGCATAGTGTGCATAATCTGGCTACCTTGTCCCTTCCTTGCCTTTGCATCTAAAATTGTGTCTAGGGCACTCTTAAGCTCAGCACCCGCTGAAATATTAAAATTAGATACGACTGGTAAATCCGGATGGACATAGGAAGAAAGAAATTCCAGAGCCTTTTCAATTTGATGCAAAGAAAATGGACCTACGACCGGAATTTCAAATAGATCCTTGTCTGGGAGAGCGTCTAAATAAAAGTAATGCGTTGTATTGTAGCTAGTTAAACACTTATGCTTAGGAAGCTCTACATAAAACACCGTTTTTTTGAGTTCAGTCTCTGATTTCGCAATAGCAGCCTCACTTTCTTTCTTTGCAATATACGTTGCTTTCCAAAAGCTTGCCCCTGGTTTTTGAACTGAGGAGGAAACATCCAATCGATCCTTCCCCCAAGAGTGAGGGACAATACTTCTGTCAGTTAGGGAAATTTCGTTTGATAATACTGTGGATAAAATATCTTGTATTCTACGCAAATGGGCATAATGTTTTATAACAATCTCCAATGCAGCGCGCAGTTCGTTTCCCTGAACCGTTTCCGGCATACAATTGGGTTTGCAGCTTATAATATCCTCTGTAGAGACGCCGTTTTCAGCAAGAATTTCTTCCCTCAGAGTTTTAATAGCCTCTGCTAGCATTCCCTCAAACCTCTCACGAGGCGTATAATTCAGGTATTTGGCATAAGTTGGAAGGGCTGGACTATTTCGATAGTCATCCATTGCTCCTACAGCATAGGGGTAAGCCATTAATAAGATGAAAAGCATACTTTTTATAAACGTCATTTTTATTTCCTTTGTTAAAATTTACAAAAAATACCTCTTAAAAATTATTTATAACAGCCGATAAAAGCTGTCAACCTGGAATAGGCCACTTTGCTTACCACCCGACGGAATTTAAGTGAGTCCATAATTTCGGTATTTCAGCCAGGGT
>CAZXMD010000005.1:0-2346 GCA_964641635.1 uncultured Candidatus Finniella sp.
CCCCTGTCACGGGTACCTCAACCGGGTTTCCGGACTTTGGGTCAAGGTAAGCAACAGTTGCAGCTTCAAGGTCGCGGCTAATAATCGGGACTTGAAGCACGTGCCCGGTTGTCGGACAAATGGGAAGAAACGGGCTGTAGGTGGCGCGCCGTTCTTCACCAAGGGTGGGTAGAATAACAGCAATGACATCGTCATAATGCTCGAGGACAAGCTTTAAGGTGTCATCGAAGCGGCCGCTTTTGTACCAGTCGCTAGAGCTTTGAAACTCATAATCAAAACCAAAAGAGTCTAAAAACTGACGAAGCATGGCATTGTTATGATGCCCAAAACTTTCATATTTATCAAAAGGATCCGGGATTTTTGTCAGAGGTTTGCCAAGATGAAGAGCGAGCATTTCCTGATTCGGGACGTTATCGGGGACTTTGCGAAGGCCGTCCATATCGTCAGAAAAAGCGAACAACCGGGTTGGGATATCGCTTAAAACCTGGAACGCATGGCGCACCATGCAGGTGCGGGCAACCTCACCGAATGTGCCGATGTGGGGCAACCCCGACGGGCCATAACCTGTTTCCAACAAAACATATCCCTTGGCGGGCGTTTTGCCTTGAATACGGTTCAAGATGCGTCGCGCTTCTTCAAATGGCCAAGCTTTTGCCTGGGTTCCGGCTTCCCGCCAACGATCCCAATTTTTTTGCAATGTCATCGTATTTACTCTATATTATTATATTCACAAATTCTCTTGATAGTTGTATATCATGGATTGAAAGATTTTGGAATGCTTGCCATTGCTTTTTACACATGAGATGGCCTTGACACATTCATTTAACTATATTTCAAAGAAAGTCGAAAAAATGTCTTTAAAGAATTATTTAGAAGAGTCTGCTCAAGCGATTCAAGTGACAGCGGCGGATGACGCCTTGCTGAGCGCGGTTGATCAGGCGGTTGGGCTCATTATAGATACTTTATCGAAAGGATTGCCGGTCCTGGTTTGCGGGAATGGGGGGTCCGCTTGCGATGCCCTTCATATAACGGGTGAGCTGGTCGGGCGGTTCCTTATGGAGCGCAAAGCTTTGAATGTGATTGCTTTATCCGACAATGTCAGCATTATAACAGCTGTAGCGAACGATTATTCGTATGATCAGATCTTTTCACGTCAAGTTGAAGCTTATGCAAAACCAGGGGCCGTTCTCATCGGGTTATCAACAAGTGGCAATTCGGCCAATGTTGTCCGTGCCTTTGAGGCTGCGCACCGGCAGGGAATGAAGACAGTGGCTTTTACCAGGGCGGGGGATACCAAAATGGCGCCGTTGAGTGACGTCCTAATTGCTGTTCCTGCGTCTTCCACCCCCCTCATTCAGCAAGTTCACATCTGCTTGTATCACTATCTATGTCATGCTATTGAACAGGAAATGTTTGAAGAAAAAAGGCAACCGGATCAGAAGGTTGTTTCCGGATACTGATTTCTGGTATAACGAATCAAATTTGAGTCTATAAAATTAATCAGGGGAGAATCATCATGACATTTGAAGTTGTATCCAGCGGGCAATTACGCCAATTTATTGAGAAAGTAGAACGCCTGGAAGAAGAAAAAGCAGAATTGATGGATGCCATCCGCGAAGTTTTTGCAGAAGCAAAAGGCAATGGGTTTGATGTCAAAATCATGAAGCAAGTTTTGAAAATGCGCAAAATGAAACAAGAAGAATTAATGGAACAGGAAGAATTGTTAACCTTGTATATGCAAGCTTTGGGCATGGTTCCTGCTAGCCAGAGTCCACAAGGAATTGAAGAAGCGGCTTAAAGGGTTTATATATCAGGTGCAGTCATATATTGAGGTTTTTAAGTACCCCTCACCCGCCACTCCGCTTTGCTGCGTGTCGACCTCTCCCACAAGGGGAGAGGTAAAAATACACACGTGCACTCTTAACCTCTCCCCTTGTGGGAGAGGTCGACTCTGAACGATAGTGAAGAGGCGGGTGAGGGGTTGAGAACACTCAAATCTCAAGCCTTAGGAATTCAGTCATGTCCTCTCAAGATAAGCAGCAGCTTTTTACCCGACGGGCTTTAATTTTAGGGGGCGCTCAAGGGCTTCTTTTGACCACTTTAGTGGGTCGCCTTTATTACCTTCAGGTAAGTTCTTCTGATCATTACCGGACACTTTCGGACAAAAACCGTATTCATTCTCGCCTCATTGCCCCCTCTCGCGGGCAGGTCCTGGATCGCTCTGGCAAGGTTCTTGCAACATATCATAATGCATACCGGGCCATTGTCGTTCGGGATCAGACAACAGATTTGCCGGAACTGCTCACGTCCGTTCAATCAATTTTGGGCCTGGATAATGAGGACATC
>CAZXMD010000005.1:2356-22394 GCA_964641635.1 uncultured Candidatus Finniella sp.
CCAAGAATTGAAAAGAAAACCACGGTTCGTGCCGGTTACGCTGAAGGAAGGATTAAGTTGGGATGAAGTGACCCGTCTGGAGCTTCATCTGCCTGATTTAATTGGCATGAGCGTTGAACAGGGCCAAAATCGTTCCTATCCGTTTGGTCTGGAAACTTGTCACTGCGTAGGTTATGTGGCGACTGTTTCGGAAAAAGATCTTGATGGGGATCCGTTTTTAGAGTTGCCGGGGATGCGCATTGGAAAAAGTGGTGTTGAGAAGACCTATGAGGCTGAGTTGCGCGGCAAGCCTGGTGTCAAACAGGTAGAGTTGAATGCTGTCCGGCGGATCGTTCGGGAATTGTCGACGACACCAAGTTCTGCTGGGCAAGATATCTCGTTGACGCTTGATCTGGAATTGCAGCAGTCGGTATTCCAACGGCTTTCTATGGAAACAGGCGCTGCTGCTGTCATCCTGGATGCGAAAACGGGGGGTGCCTTAAGCTACGTTTCCACGCCCGGTTTTGATTCCAATTTATTTGCCAACGGTATTTCAAAAACCCAATGGGAAGAGCTGTTGAACCATCCCCAACGGCCTTTGAATTATAAAATTCTCACAGGACAATATGGGCCAGGGTCTACGTTTAAAATGATTGTGTCTTTGTCTGCATTGGAGGCGGGGGTGATTACGCCGGAAACCACCATTTCCTGCGCGGGATCTGTGGCTCTGGGGAACCATCATTTTCATTGCCACAGCTGGAGGTATGGCGGGCATGGCGCAATAACGCTGGAGGATGCCATTGCCCGGTCATGCGATGTATATTTCTACCAGGTGGGCAAACTATTGGGTATTGACCCTATGGCTGCCATGGCCAAGCGTTTTGGGTTGGGAAAGCCAACAGGCATTGACCTTCCGGGGGAAAAGCCCGGCCTTGTTCCCTCACGCCACTGGAAAAGCCTGGTGATGGGAAAGTCATGGATGCTGGGGGAGACTTACAATGCCAGCATCGGCCAGGGGTATGTGTTGACCACGCCCTTGCAACTTGCGGTGATGACGGCGCGGCTTGTCACCGGGAAAGCGGTTACGCCGCATCTGATGGTGGGAGAAGGCAGGTTGCCTTTTGAGGACATGAAGATTAATCCGCAGTATTTGAGAATAATTTTGTCCGGAATGGCCAAAGTGGTGAACGAACCTTCGGGGTCGGCTTACAGAAGCCGCATTACGGAACCGGGATTTGAGATGGGAGGAAAAACAGGGTCAACCCAGGTGCAGCGCATCACGAAAAAAGACCGGGAGCAGGGGTTGGCCGGTAGTGCGAACCGCCCCTGGCATACGCGGGAACATGCTCTATTTGTTGGTTATGCCCCCCTTGAAAATCCCCGGTTTGTGACTTCCGTCCTTGTAGAGCATGGGGGCAGCGGTTCCAGGGTTGCGGCCCCGGTTGCACGTGATATCCTCCTGATGGCGCAGAAGATGGTTTGAGGATGGTCTTTTCTTTAAAGGCAAGTATGCTTTTTGGGAAAAGTATTTTGACCAAAAAACTTTTCTCATTATGTAAATTTGTTATGAATAATAAAATAAAAATATTTATTGGCCGAAAGTAAAGAGGTGCAATTCTGATTTCACTAAGGCACTTGAAATTGTACCACAAGAGTGTTACATTATAATTATGAAGGACAGAGAATTAATAGCCTATGATGGTGCAGCGTTCCAAATTGAGTGGTATTTCACTAAAAGTGGTGAAATGCCTGCTCTGGACTATTACAGTGAGCTTGATAAAAGCCAGAGAATGGGGTTGCTTAAACTACTTAAACGCATGGGGGATGATGGGAAAATTAGCGATACTACCAAGTTTAATAATGAGGGTGATAAAATTTTTGCATTTAAGCCGCAACCCCAGCGATTCTTATGTTTTTTTGTAAAAGGTAAAAAAATTATTATAACAAATGCTTTTTGCAAGAAACAGCAGAAGCTTCCAAAAAATGAAAAGGATCGAGCACTGGCTTGTAAAAAGGATTATGAAATACGAGTTAATGGAGGTGAATATTATGATTAAGAAAACAACCAAGAAGGTTTTAACTACATTTGAGCGTGAAATGTTGGATAATGATTTTAGAGAATCTTTTGAGAAAGAGTACAGGGAATTTGTTTTATCAGAAGTCTTAATTGACTTGATGAAAGAAAGTCACATGACAGTTCGTGGATTAGCCGAAGAAGCGGGACTATCTCCTACTGTTATCCAAAGAGTTCGTTCAGGTGAACAACAAGATTTAAAGGTGAGCAATTTTCTAAGTATCGCAGAAGCATGTGGCTATCATCTTTGTTTAGAAAAAGGTAAGCAACGAATACATATTTAGAGAGAATATTAATTTAGCTAACTACCGTAGATAAAGGGAATAATATCTCGAAATAGGATTGGGAGATCATAAGGCGATTTAATCGGAAAATTTTTCAAAGGATATCCATTAATCATTTATTTAACCCCCTAATCGGGACTTCATTTGTTTTAACAAGCCTGTCTTTTTTTGAGAAGGTTTTTTCTGAGAATTACATTGCCTTTGAGCTATATATGCAGCTTTGTACCCTTCGATGCGATGAGGAGTCCTGAGAAGCTTAAGTTTAGGAAAACCTTCATAAATTTCTGACCCTTGTGGAATCAAAATACATTCGTCTCCAATATGGCGAAATTGAGCTTGTAACATGCTTTCTAAAGGCATGCTTGCAATCATATCTTTATCTCCTTTTGCGTCTTTGCTTACAAAACGGGTGATATTGTCAGCGCCAAGTAGTTCAAGCAGCTCAGCAGAGAGTTTTTCCCCTAAAGTCCTTGGGCTGCCGTAAGTTTCCAAGTGAATTGCATTTTGATCTTTCTTTATGGTCATAGCCACATGTGCAGCACATAGCGTTGCTAGGCTGGCTCCTAAACTATGACCGCCGATCCGAACTAAAAATTTAGCCTCAGGGTTTTTTTCGCGCAAGTCTTTAAGTGTATTGCCAATTTCTTGAGAAACTGTATTGTAGGACTTAAGAAATCCCTTATGAACCTGTCCATTTTTGTAGATTTTCTGGTATTCTGACTTATCTATATTCGTGTCATTAAATCGCAACGGTGCTTTTAAAAAGTTTAAGTCATTACCCCAGTCATCAAGAGAGCGGGTACCTCGGAACACAATTTTAACCTCACAAACTTTTCTGAGATTTTCCGTTGATAGTGGGGTACATTTAGAGGCGATTATTCCTCCAGGGGAGTCATTGTTGGAAAAGAGCCCTTTGCCGACATCTAAAAACTTAATATGCCAGCCTTGATTTTTATAATATTGGGTTTCTGTTGTAAGATAGCGTTCTAGCTCGGCCCTTTTATTTTTATCTAGTCCATACATAAGCTTATAAATTAAAAAATTATTATCTTCATCGAATTTTAGGTAGGAGAGATGGGTTAAAATTACAAGCATTGGGTCGGATCCATCCTCGAAAATTTTTCTAGCAGTTGGAAAATCAGATGTAAGTGCATCGTGTGTAACTCCCAAGCTAAAAATTAGGAGTATGCGGGTAAGGTTGACTTTGTAAAAGAACATTTTATGATCTCCTTATGTGTTTTCCTATTCACATTGGATCATATTTTCTTTAATAAATTCTTAAGCTTAGTCTTCTAGATAGTATAATTCCAGCTACACTTCTTCCGTTGCTTCCTTTAACCAGGCTCCTTCCTCGGCGTTTAAGAGAGGCAGCAACGTTTCACGAACCTGGGTGTGGTATGTATTGAGCCAGGTGCGCTCCTGGGGTGTTAGCATTCCAACCTCGATCAAGGACCGGTCAATGGGAGCCAGGGTAAGCGTCTGAAAGCCCAGGAGGGGGCGTTCTCCCCCTTCGGGGATGCCTTTTTCAATAACGATGACAAGGCTTTCAATGCGGATGCCATAAGCATTTTCTTTGTAATAACCGGGCTCGTTTGAAAGAATCATGCCGGGCTGCAGGGCAACGGTTGAAGGAGCTTTGCTGATCCTTTGGGGCCCTTCATGAACGTTCAGGTAGCTTCCGACGCCGTGGCCGGTGCCGTGGTCATAATCGAGTCCGGCCTGCCAAAGGGCATGGCGGGCTAAAGGATCCAGTTGTGAGCCTGTTGTGCCGACGGGAAAAAGGGTGGATGCAAGGGCGATATGCCCTTTTAAGACGCGGGTGAAGCGGTCTTTTTGCTCGAAAGAAGGGGCGCCGATGGCCACTGTGCGGGTGATATCTGTTGTGCCGTTCAGATATTGTCCCCCGGAATCAACCAGATAAATTGAATTAAGCTCGATGGCGCGATTTGTTTCCGGAGTCGCACGATAATGAACGATTGCGCCATGGGGACCTGCCGCTGAAATGGTATTGAAACCTCCATCCATAAACAGGAGAGCCTGTTTGCGGAAAAAGAAAAGCTTTTCAGCAGCGTCAAGTTCTGTCAATGTCCCATTCTTGGCGTTTTGGGATAACCAGACCAGAAAGCGCGTTACAGCCAGGCCGTCCTGAATGTGGGCTTGCACGGCGCCCTCAGCCTCTGTGGAATTTTTTATGGCTTTGGGAAGGGCGCAAGGGTCGGCGCCATGGATGAGATGGCAATTTTCGAGTTTTTGAAGGAGGGCCAACGGGGTTAGGGAGGGGTCAACCAGAATATTTTTATCTTTTAAGCTCTCCAGCCAATCTTCCAAAGAAGCCGGGTCATGCAATCGTACCTGATCTCCCAAATGAGTTTTGACATCGGAGGAAATTCTGGAAGGGTGTATGAATAAGTCTATGGATGCGTCAGCCCAAACCATGCCAAATCCCTGAGGCACAGGCGTATTCGGGACGTCACTCCCTCGAATATTCAAAAGCCATGCAATGGATTCCAGGGTTGATAAAATAGCCCCATCTGTGCGCTTTTCCATCAACGATTTGGCCACAAGCTTCCGCTTCTCTTCAGAAGGAACGCCGGCATAAGTGATGTCATGAATTCGAACGGGATTATTGGGTGGAGAAGGGCGATCCGTCCAAAGTTTGTCGATGAGGTTCTGGGGTGCACTGACGAAGGAAGCGCCAACCGCTTCGCAGGTTTTTTGAATCCGCATTTTGTCATTAAGGGTATGAAGCCAGGGATCATAAAAGATTTTTTGACCCTGTTCCATGTGCGCCTTTGCCCACGTGCAAGGGGGGTAGTCAACTAATGAGCAAATTTCAAAAGCATTTGTATCAACCTGGTTGAACGCTTGTAGAGTATAGCGCCCATCCACAAAGAGGGCGGCTTTCTCTTTCAAAACCACAGCTATGCCAGCAGAACCCGTGAATCCTGTTAACCATTCCAGACGTTCATCACAGGGTGCGACATATTCACTCTGATAAGCATCTGTCCGTGGAATGAGGAAACCGTCTCCCTCCCACTCACTCAGTAATTGTCGAAGATCATCCAGACGGCTTGATTTCATTGACATCTCAGCGATCCTTATCTTTTTTATTATGTCCTTCTTTATGCGTAATCTTACTATAATTAAGCGACACGAAACCATCACAATTATGCTTAAAGCAGGATATTTTAGGGACTTTTTAGGTAATTTCCAATCTTTTCTGGAAACTAAGGGCTATCTCATGGATAAAAAGAGGAGTACATTAATAAGTCCCAATACATCTTTGAAAGTATGTTTGGGGATAATTTCTGCCTATGTTTGCAATAATGTTAAGGAATTTCGACAATGGTGGTACTTTCTCAACTTCACGTAAGTCATTATTCATCCGACAAGAATGGGAACCCAGGAACGGAGAATGCGGGTAAGAAGCCTTTTGTGTTTCCCGGGTCTTTTCCACCTTCTGCTGTTTTGTTTGATTGGGACAATACTCTTGTTGACACGTGGAAGACCATATTTTATGCCGTGAATAAAACGCTGGTCGCCTTTGGGTTAGAAGCCTGGGAAGAAGACGTTGCCCTTGCCAATATCCAGCACTCCGGCCGGGAGGCTTTTCCCAGGCTATTCGCAGATAAAGCCAAAGAGGCGCAAAAATTCTTTTATAAAATCGTGGAAGAAGAACACCTCCAAGGTTTGAACCCGATGTTTGGGGCTGAGTCTTTGCTTCAGGTTTTAGAAGGGAAGGGGGTGCCTGTCGGGGTTGTTAGCAACAAAAATGGTCTTTTTTTACGTAAAGAGGTTTCTCACCTGGGATGGGATGACTATTTCGGGATTTTGGTGGGAGCCGGTGATGCGCCCCGGGATAAACCGGCAGCTGACCCCGTTTTATTGGCGTTAGAAAAATTAGAGGTACCTGCGTCTACTCAAGTTTGGGTGGTTGGTGATGCGCCGGTAGATTGGGATTGTGCAAATGCTGCTGGATGTCAAGCCATTGCCATTGGGAATCGCTTTGAACCTTCGCGATCGGTCCTTGTTTCTATTGAGAATTGTTGTGAGTTAAAAAAAATCTTTGCTAAAATGTAATTTCCCCTCTTGGTCTTTTGTCAAATTCGTACTATTCATAAAAAAGAATAAAATTTTAATAAAAAGAGGGGGTCGGTCCTGTGGCAAACGATAAGCCTGTGAATGTTCAAGATGTTTTCCTCAACCATGTGCGCAAAAACAAAACGCCGTTGACGGTTTTTCTGGTCAATGGCGTGAAGTTGCAAGGGGTTGTGACGTGGTTTGATAGTTTTTCGATGCTCCTCCGCCGAGATGGCCACTCCCAGTTGGTCTATAAACATGCAATTTCAACAGTGATGCCGCAAGGGCCAATTCAGTTATTTGAAGCTTCAGCAGCCTCGACTCCTTCTGAAGAGTTTGAAGAAGATGATTTGGATTAACCATATTGGTTGAGGCCTCTTCACCGTCTCGATCTTTCCCACGCACGGGTGTTATCCACGTTAGTTTCCGGACACGGTCGGAGAAAGGAATGCTTGATGGGGTTCCTTCTTCATCAAAAGGCCGTAGTTTGCAAGGTCGTCTGGATGAAGCTATTGGCCTTGCGCTCGCCATTGACCTAGAGGTTGTCCACAGTCAGGTCATTCAACTCAACAAAATTATTCCGGCAACCCTCATTGGGAAGGGAAATGTGGAAGCAATCGGCGGGCTTATTCAAGCTCTTGATATTTCCCTTATGGTAATGGATAACGCCCTGACGCCGATTCAGCAACGGAACCTGGAAAAAGCTTGGGGGTGCAAAGTCATTGACCGAACAGGCTTGATTATAGAAATTTTCGGGGATCGGGCACGCACGTCCGAAGGTGTTCTCCAGGTAGAACTGGCTGCCCTTAATTACCAGCGCAGTCGTTTGGTGCGGTCTTGGACCCACTTAGAGCGGCAACGGGGCGGATTCGGGTTTATTGGTGGCCCGGGTGAGTCCCAATTGGAGTTGGACCGCCGGTTGATTGATGAGCGTATTTTGAAAATTAAAAAAGGCCTCGCTCAGGCCAAACGGACGCGGGGATTGCACCGCACAGCGCGAAAACGTGTTCCCTATCCTGTTGTGGCTTTGGTTGGGTATACCAATGCGGGGAAATCTACCTTATTTAATCTCGTCACCAAAGCAGATGTCTTTGCGGAAGATCTTCTCTTTGCAACTCTCGATCCCACCATGCGCCAGGTAAAGTTGCCCAGTGGCCGCCAAATTATTCTGTCAGATACCGTTGGCTTTATCTCAGAGCTTCCTACACAACTCATAGCGGCTTTTCGGGCGACCCTTGAGGAGGTCTGTTCGGCCGATCTGATCCTTCATGTTCGGGATATTGCGCATCCAGATACGGAATATCAGGCGAAAGATGTTTATCAGGTTCTTGAGGAATTAGATATTGAGAGTCCCTTGGAAGCAGGAATTCTTCTTGAGGTGTGCAATAAAATAGACCTCTTATCACAAGAAGACCGCGATCTATTGGAAAATCGTCAGAAACGGGATCGCAATTTGGTTGTCATTTCTGCCCTATCTGGTCAAGGTATTGACGAATTGTTGGCCCGCATTGATGAAAAACTGCAAGAAAAAGGGACGCTTATCCAGATTACAATTTCGACTTCAGAAGGAGAGATGCTGGCCTGGTGCTACCGTCAAGGGGTTATTGTTGATCGGCAAGATGAAGGAGAAGAGATCCATCTTACTTTGCGTTTAACGGCGGAGGAGAGATTGAGGCTTATTGAACAGTTTGGGTCTTTGCCTATCTCAAGGGGAAAAATAACGGGAGAAAGTTAAAATGCCTCACCAAAAATTACTTGATTCTTTTAAAGAGCATCAAGTTGCCTATGAACTTCATACGCATCCGCCCCTTTTTACGGCTGAAGACTCTAGTAAATTTGAGGTGAGTATTGAGGGCGCTCATTGTAAAAACCTGTTTTTAAAAGACAAAAGGAAGAAATTCTTTCTTATTTCCACCTTGAGCGCTAAGCGAGCTGATTTAAAATCCCTGTCAAAAAATTTTGAAAATGCCCATTTCTCCTTTGGAAACGCAGCAGAATTATTAGCCCTTTTAGGCGTCATACCCGGTTCGGTGACGCCTTATGGCCTCATCAATGACCAGGGCCATCAAGTCACCTTTTTGCTGGATAAAGAGTTGATGCGCTACGATCTGGTGAATTTTCACCCCCTTAGAAATGATATGACTGTCAGTGTCAGCACTCCTCAATTTCTGGCTTATTTTGAAAAGATAGGCCGCCAACCACAGATTGTTGAGATTCCAGCTCTTGTTTGATTTATGCAATTCTTAGTCTTCCTTATCTATTTGAATTCAAATGATTCATTTCTTCGGATCTTTCGCTTCTCGCAATGACGCGGTTTCTAAAGGTACCCATATATCTATAATTTTAAAAATAATTCTTTAATTTTTTATAACAAATAGAATATTAATTAATTAACATTCTATTAAATAAAAAACATTTGCAATACGTATTAATTGTATTTATATGTTTCTTTGAATAACGCAAACCCCCAATTTTAAAAGGTTATATTATGAAAAAGAAACTAATAGCAGCTATGCTTTTGTTCGCAACTCAAGTTAACGGTATGGATATTGTTGATTCTATTGGAGATCGTGTTGATGAATTAGAAGGATATTACCAAAGTCAATCAAGTGTAGAAGAGAATAAAGCGTTGAAAGATCTTAATGAAGTATTCGATGAAAGTGTTAGAAAAACTTTTTTTCAAAAACTCATTTCGAAAGATATTAATGTTACGAATGATAAGGCTTTGCTAGAATTCATTCGTTCGGCTGCGACGGCAATTATACGCTCTCCTGAGTATAGTCATGAATCATCTTCGAGTGATTCCGAGTGGGACTCTCCCGACTTTGTTTATAAGTCACCATTTTTATTCACACTTGTTGAAAGTCTTGACCCTATTACCTGGCATTATATCAGAATGGTCAAAAACCAATAAACGTCTAGGTTAAGCTCTAGAAAAAGCGACGTAATATTTTTCTACTTTCAAAAAAGCGCCTCAAGTGAGGCGCTTTTTATTTCTCTGCCTCACTTCGACTCCTGTTGACAGATCCTTTTAACCTTTGAGACACTATTTCCAAGAGACATCTTATTAAAAATTTCTCTCTTAAGGTCCGTGATTATGTAAAGGGAGAAGAAATGGACGGTACTCACTTGGCTCTTGCGGCAGCTGTTAATCCTCAAAACCTTCTCCTCTTACTGGGCCTGTCTTTCTTCCTGGGGTTAGCCTATGAGGATCTTTATGGGCGCAGCCAATTTAATCATCCCGGAGGTGTGCGGACATTTCCCATGCTTTCCATGTCGGGTGTTTGTCTGTATTTGTTGGAGCCTCAGTACGGCCTTGTGTTTGCGGCAGGATTGGTAATTTTAGGTCTCTGGCTTCTGGCGTATTATCAATATCATTTGCACCATAGTGGTCGCAATGAAGAGACGGCCGGAGGATTGGTGGCGCTTACCTGCAGTCTTATGGCCTATTTGTTGGGTCCCATAACCATTCTGCAGTCCAGTTGGTTTGCTATCGGCTTAACAGTGAGTTCTGTCCTTTTCTTAGGGGCTCGTGAGCGTTTGCACGATATTGCGCGGCGAGTTCCTTCTGATGAGATTACCGCTACAGGTAAATTTTTAATTCTTACGGGAATTGTTTTGCCTCTCCTTCCCGATACGCCGGTTACAAATTTTACGCCCATTACGCCTTACCAGGTTTGGTTGGCTGTTGTGGTCGTAAGTGGGATTTCCTATGCCAGCTATTTGATTCAACGATATAAATCTCAACAAGGTGGCATCTGGTTAACCTCAGTTTTGGGAGGAATTTACTCGTCAACCATCACAACGGTTGTTTTGGCGCGCCATGCGGAGAAAAAACGAATTAGTTCGGAGATGTTCCATTTTAGCATTATGTTATCAACATCAATGGTCTATATTCGCTTGTTTGTTATTATTGTAGCGTTCAACCATGTTCTTGCCAAACAGATGAGTCCGACGCTCATTGGGTTGTTTTTTGTCTCATTATTATTATCTCTTATTTTATACGGAAGGCACCATAACGGTAAAGATGCTGCTGATAAAGTAATTGTTACACAAAAAAACCCTTTAGAGCTGGCGCCAGCCCTCATTTTTGCAGCCTTGTTTGTCTTCGTCTCGTTTGCTTCTGCGTGGGCTAAGCAAAACTTTGGTGATGCTGGCTTATACACATTGGCAACGGTCATTGGCGTCTCGGATATCTCTCCTTTTGTTGTGAGTTTGGCTCAGGATAGTGTTCATGGTTTAAATCCAAAGGTTGTTTCAGCAGCCATTCTGGTTGCGGCGGCTTCAAACAACTTGTTAAAAGCGATATATGCAATTATTTTTGCAGGGGTCCGGTTGAGTCTTGTTCCTGTATTGCTTCTGGTTTTCTTGGCGGTTGTGGGATGTATACAGCCAATATATGAGCTTTGGGGGTGGTAATGACATGGAGAACCAGGCTCTTGCGGGTGCGTTATGGCAAGGTTGACAACGAGCAAGAGGGCCCATGTTAGCGCGCCGCTTGTTTGTTGATGCTCTCAAATTTTGGAACATGCAAGCTAAAGAAATCATTCTTAATTTTAATTCGGCAGCTGCACAGTATCAATCCAATATGATAAAGTTTTATGGAGTTGTTGTTTAATCTCATTATATGAAAATGACTTATTAATAAAACCACTTGCGTGAAGGCTATAAGATTTGTTCATGTCCTCATCTTTAGTGCTTCTCGTAAAAACAACAACTGGCGTATTCTGTAGAGATTGACGGTGTTTGATGTCTTTTAAGACCTCAAATCCACTAATAATGGGTAAATTTAGATCCAGAAATACCAGGTCTGGTTTTTGAGAGAATGACATGGAATCATTTTCCAGGTTTCGAAAATAGTTAATAGCTTCTTCTCCGTTATGGCACGAAAAAACATTTAATTTTTCTGGAAATTCCATAAGGGCTTGGCGAAAGAGAATTTCATCATTATTGTTTTCTTCAATTAATAAAATATTGTTATGGGGGTGTAATGAAGAAGAGGAATGATGAAGCTGCTCTTGATAGCCTTCATAAAAACAGACTACATCCGTTTTAAACTCTTCGGCTATTGTGTAGAGCAAACTTGCTGTTATTTTATTAGCGCCTGTTTCATATCGATGAAGCTGCTGAATCGATATTCCCAACTTTATTGCTAAAGTCTTCAAAGGCCAATGCATCTTGCCACGAAAAGATCTTATCCGCTTGCCAAGAAATAGATCAAGATTGTTGATATCTAACGCCATGGTGCACTCCTTTATTTTATGTTCAATCCATCAGGATCAAACTTATTAAATATAATGCCTATGCACACTTTCAGCATTATACACGAGTCAAGTTGGAATTGATATCCCCCGACAGTGAAAGACCAAGGCACAGTAAGATTCGACTTTTATATGCTGTTAACCTGAAGAGAAATTTAGGTAAATTTTTGCTTATCTCTGTTAACTTGACGGCGCGGTTTTTTATAATCAATATTTTTGCCCTATTTTTTATAGTAGCTAAACTCATGAATCTTTGTCTATTTCTTCCCACTCTCCATCCTTTTTTATATATTTTTTCTTAACGGTCGCCCACGCAACTTTATGAGCTGTTTCTTCTTGTGAGCTTCCTTTATGTCGTTTTTTGGGATTCTTATATTCCTTGAAAGCATTATTAAAGGCCGCATAGTAAATTTCCTGAGCATGGGGCGGGAGGTTATCTTTAATAGACGGCGGGAGATCGGATCGATTCTTATAAGGCATTATTTCTCTCCCCAATTGTTTATGAATTTGAAAGGTCAATGCCTCCTTATTTATGCATTCAATATAAAGGAGAAAAAATCAGATAGATCCGTTAATTTTCCTTTATTTTTTACGTAAGGATTTTAGCCCGGGTAAAAAATTTATTATTTTTTACGTTTTCCAAAACCATAAAAATTTTTACTGTGTAGGAGTAAACAGCATAAACATAAAACTTTTACCAGGAGGAATGTTATGAAAATACTTAAAAATTTAATCATCTTAACGGCCATAAACACTGTTCTATCTTCGTGCACAAGTGATCCGGGCAGCCTTGAGGCTATGAACAGCGCTTCTATGGACCGTAGAAATATTATTGGTATTGAGCTAACCAATATTACAGGCCCACAAAGAGCCAGGGGAAAATATGCGGGAGAAGGCGTATATGTTAGCGCCGTTATTCCACAACATCCGGCAAGTTTCGCGGGTGTGCAGGCCGGGGACATTATTGTGAGCATTAACTCACTCACTGTGTCGAGTGTTTCTGAGGCATTGACAGTTATCAACGAGTTAGAAGGGGGAAGAAAATATCCTTTCCAAATCTATAGAATGCTTGCAAAGCCTGAATCTAGGCACCTTATAGCCTATGTTTTAATTGAAGAAGTTCAAGAACGAGCCATAAGTAGAATTAGTTAAAAATTTATGGTGTTTCGAAAATGAAGGTTTAAGGTAATGAACAAATAAGGAGGCTGCTATGTTGAAAAATTTAACGACAACTGTTTCTTGTTTCTTGTTTTCTTTCTTGGCGGATGGGGTTTCTTCTCCAGGGTATGCGAGTGGTTCGCCGTCAGTTTCTACAGATGAAGCGCTTAACACCGCTCCTGTTGTAAAAACTCTTCAGAAATTAATGCAATATGAAATAGACCATTCATATTTGTTAAGTCAATGTATTGATAACTTAAAGAATCAAAATTCAAAGAACAACATTGTTAAAATGAAGGAGGAGTGTGACGTTAACATAAAAGATCTTTCTTCTTTCATTAATAAATATAATGGAGAGATCCCTACATATGAGAAAGATTTCAAGGGGTTCTTTATGGAAGGTTATGCTGCTATGAGGGGTATTCTTACAGATCACGGCGCTCTAAAAGCATTGCATACAAACCAGAAAATTATCTTGAACGCTTTTGAGTCTGCCATAAATTCAAATTTGCCAGAGGATATCCTTGGCAAAATAAAGGAAATTATTGAGAGAAAAAAAGTCAGTCTTAAACTCATAGAAAGCCAAATAGATTAAGAGGTATTTTTACCCGGAAGACCAAGAGGAGGAGAAAATGGTAACATTTGTAGGGAACCAAGGGACTTTTGGAGAGGCATTGAAGGAACTTGTAGAATTGGAGTATGCGGCAGTTGAGGCTTATGTAGCGGCAATTGATCGACTTGATAATATTGACTATAAGCAAAAACTCAAAGCATTCCAATCTGAGCATGAGCGCCATATTAAGGAAGTTTCTGATGTCCTTGACAGGAAAAATGAAGCTCCTCCTCAAGGGCCAAATTTAGGCAAGGAATTAATTACAAAAGGAAAAGTTATTCTGGCAAATATGGTGGGTGATAGAACAATATTAAGGGCTATGAGGAGTAACGAAGAGGACACAAACACTGCCTATGAGTGTATGAATGCTCGTGAAGACATCTGGCCAGAAGCGAGGGATGTTCTCAAGAAAGGCTTGCGAGATGAGGTAAAGCACAAAGCGTGGCTTACCCAAATACTTTTAGAGAGATAGAAAAGACCTGGCTTATTGTGTGGAGGCTGGAAGAAATCCAAGAGGTAATGGGTTGCGTTTAGAGTGCATAATATTATGTTTTAGGTTAATAAAATAGTTTCTTTAACGTTGTTTCCTATGCCTAAAACTACTAAAAATGATCTGTGTTTATCAATAAACCAAAAGGAGATAAAAAATGAACAATAAAAAACATTTGAATGATTTAAAAGAAGAATTAGACACATATGCTGAAAAACTATCAAAATTGAAGGATTCCTTTAAGGATAAATCAAAAGGAAAAATGGAGAATATCTCTCAATCTTTGGAGGATCTTCTACAAGAAGCAAAGCAATCCTATAAAAAGCTGGAATCAGCCTCTGCTGAGGAATGGGAGCCGCTTAAGAAAATAGCAAGTCAGAGTTTTGACGATTTGAAAAAGTCTTTTGACGAATCCTTAAACACTTCGGCCAAGGAAGTAAAGGATTATGCTCATCAATTTGACGTGCAGTCCCAGGAAAAGATTGACCTGATTTCTGAGTACGTAAAAGATAATCCCCTCAAAAGCACCCTCTTCGCGCTTGCTTTGGGAGTTATTGTTGGAAAGATTATCAAGTAAAGGGGGAATTAAACATGAGTTTATTGTCGCTATTTATCTCAAACGTTCTCATGTCTGGTTATTCAAAGCCAAATTATGGTAAATGGGTAGCAACTTTGATGGCCTTTTTATCCTTAAGCACAGGACTTGTAGTAGGATGCGTAGGCCTCTATCATTATGCTCTCCCTCAGTGGGGAAAGGCCATCACCTTATTAGGTATAGGATGCATGTGTCTGATAACAGGCTCTATTATCTTTGCCTTCAGGTATTTTCTAAAGCCCAAGCCATCTTCCTGGAGGGAAGGTGTTTCCGCTCTTGAAAGCAATTTAATAGGGGTTGTTAAACAGTTAGTAAATGGCGAAGAGACCTTAAAACTATTGCGTCCTTATGTTTCTTTGAAATCCTTGAGCGCCCTTTTTCTGGTGGCTACAGTATTAGGTTTCTATTTAAGCGGTTCTAAAAAAGAGTAAGTATATAATTAAAAATATGAAAAGGAGAGAATTATGAATAAGAATATTAAGGTAGACTCTAAAGTTCTCAATACGACATTCAGTAGATGGAAAAATCTTGCATCTTTGGTATTGCTTGTAATTGCTTTATCAGCATGTGCTGTTTTTTCTGGTCGAGAAACAACTGGTGAATATGTGGACGATATGTCTATTACAACATCAGTTAAAAACAATATTTTTCAGGACCCTCAATTAAGAATGCTTCAAATTCATGTTGAAACTTTTCAGAATCAGGTTCAATTAAGCGGATTTGTCGATTCTCGCAAAGAATACGTGAGAGCCGAGCAGCTTGCACGTAGTGTAGAGGGTGTTGAAAGGGTTAAAAATAACTTGATTATAAGACACACCAAGAGGCATTGAGATTGTTAACCGCAAACAATATCTAAATGCCTATCCAGCAGATTTAATGGCGCCACCATATTGGTGGCGCCATCTTCATTGGTCTTGTTATATTCCAAAATATTTTGATAGGATTAAGTTGAACGATAAATGTTTTGGAAAAATAGTTATGTAAGCTTTGATAAAATTAACCCATGGCCTTGAATATAAAGGAGTTTGTTGTGAATTATAGAAAAGTATTTTTAGGAGCAGTCATTACTTGTGGCGTTTTCAGTAGTCAAGCAGTGGTCGCCTCTCAAGCGCCGATGAGACCTCAAGCCGACCCATCTCAAGCCGGGGCGTCTCACCACCATCCGGGGGGAGGAGCCCACCACCACTCCGGCGCAGGTCAAGAAGAACATCCAGGCACACACCCAGGGGCATCCCATCCCGGCGCAGATCAAGAAGAACACAAAGGAAAGCATCCTGGGACACATTCGGGGACACATTCAGGGACACACGCACATTCGGGGACACATCCAGAGGCAGCACACTCAGGAAAAAATGAGCCGGAAAAAGAGATCACGCCTGTGAAACAAAAATTAATTGATGCACTGAAGGACCACTCCCTTCATTGTACCGCGGACGGAAAGAACCATCCCTTAACACACGCGGTGATTGAAGAAAAAGCGACAAAAGTAAAAAAGAAAGGGGCCGACTTTATTGTAACCCCTGCTAAAGGTCCTGAGGTGACCTGTTCAAAGTAAGTTTTTTAGCCAAAAGAAGCTTTCAAATTTTGGATCCTTTATCCGCCGCTACATGCTGATCTCTCCCCTTCTCGGGAGAGGTCAGCATTAAGTGTAATGGTGGGTCATTTTATTGCATTATTATTGCCATTGGCGTCACCTCTTCTATTTTTATCCAGACAATATCCGCGCATCGCTTCAAATTTTACCTTAATAATGCGGTTCCCTCTTTTTTTGCTTGGTTATCAGGGGGAGTTAAGGTTAGAGTTATAGATGAAGATGATTATATTTATGATTGGATGCGCGAGAGTGACATATTGTGTCGAAAAAAAATTTACGCCACTTGAGAGCGTTGCCAATCGTTTTGAAAGCCAGGAGGGATGTTACACATCCGCACCCTGGCCTTCGCATCCCTTTATTATTAATATATCCGTGACGGATGAGCCTATGACTTTTTTGCGCTTAAAATCCAAGCCCAGTCGTAATGCCGCCCTGTTACGGTTTGGTATGGAGAATATTGCCTTATGGCTAAGAAAATGCTTATTGATGCAACTCATGACGAGGAAGTCCGGGTTGCAATTGTTGATGGCAACCGGTTAGAAGAATTTGATTCGGAGACATCTACAAAACGACAAATTAAAGGAAATATCTATCTTGCAAAAGTGATTCGAATAGAACCGTCTTTGCAGGCTGCTTTCGTTGAATTCGGAGGCAATCGTCATGGCTTCTTGCCATTTGGGGAAATTCATCCGGATTATTTCCGCATTCCTGTGTCCGATCGTACCGCTCTTGAAAGTGGGGAAAATCCTTTAGAGGAAGCCGCTGCGGATGTTGTGAGCGATGAAAAAGGAAAAGCAAAGAAACCCAAATCAAAACCCAAATCCAAAAAAGCAAAAGCGTCTGCTGTAACGGAAGATGCCAGCGTTGTTCTTCAGGAGGAACTTGAGGCGCTTCCAAGCAATCTGGATGATTCTGGAGATTCAGGAATTGATCTGGTCGATGAAGATGAGTTGCCTCGTCGTCCCCGTAATTACCACTATAAAATTCAAGAGGTCATCAAGCGGCGTCAGATTATGCTGATCCAGGTTGTTAAGGAAGAACGCGGCAATAAAGGGGCTGCGCTGACCACATATTTAAGCCTTCCCGGACGCTATTGTGTCTTGATGCCAAACGCGGGTCATCGGGGAGGGGGGATTTCCCGCAAGATTAGCGATGGCACAGACCGACGCCGCTTACGTGATATTTTAAAAGAACTGGAAATCCCAGATGGGATGAGCCTAATCGTGCGTACGGCTGGTCAAGAGCGTAATAAGCTTGAGATCCGTCGTGACTTTGACTACCTTTTGCGGCTGTGGGAGGACATTCGGGAAACAACCCTTAAAGCGACAGCCCCAGAATTAATTTACGCAGAAGGGGATTTAATTAAACGCTCCATTCGGGATGTGTACAATCGGGATATTGATCAGATTCTCGTGGATGGCGATGAAGCTTATAAGGCGGCTAAGGCTTTTATGAAAGCCCTCATTCCGAGCCACACGAAGAGGGTCCAGCCCTACAAAGATGCGACGCCTCTTTTCCATCGCCATAAGGTTGAAGAACAGGTCGACGCCATGATGAATCCGACGGCAAAGCTACCTTCGGGAGGCTCAATTGTTATTAACATAACAGAGGCATTGGTGGCTATTGATGTCAACTCAGGCCGGTCTACAAGGGAACGTCATATTGATGAAACTGCTTTAAAAACAAACCTTGAAGCCGCAGATGAAATTGGTCGCCAGATGCGGTTACGCGACTTGGCGGGCCTGGTTGTTATTGACTTTATCGATATGAGCGAACAAAAACATATCCAGGCGGTTGAAAAGCGCTTGAGGGAGGCTACATGCCGTGATCGGGCGCGGATTCAACTTGGTCACATTAGTCAATTTGGCTTGTTGGAATTAAGCCGTCAGCGCTTGCGTCCCAGCTTGTTTGAAACAAATTCATCTCCTTGCCATCATTGCCGGGGAACTGGATTTGTGCGCTCTGTGGAATCTATGTCCCTTCTTGTTTTGCGGGCTATTGAGAATGCAGGGATGGAAGGCCATAGCGCTGAAATTGCTGTTACTGTGCCCTCTGGCGTTGATCTGTATCTTCTTAACCAGAAGCGTTCCTCTTTGATGGCTATAGAGGCGCGATATCAAATGCACATTATCGTTGCGCGGGATGATACAATTTCATCTCCAGATTTTCGTATTGAATCTTTAGCGCAGCGGAAAGTTCCTCTAAACCTGCCTCAATCTCAGCCTCTTCCAGATCCTGAGCCGATAGAAGAAGAGGAGGAGGATAAACTTGATCACCACGAAGAGTCGGGTGAAGAAAAAGGTTCTTCTCATGCCCCTCACCAAGGTGAAGGAAGTGGTCGGCGTCGTCGGCGCCGTCGTCCTTTTTCTAAAAGACGTGACCAGGAACGTCAATGGGATCAAACTCAAGGGGATCGCTCCGCAGGAGAAGAAGGTTCCACAGATCATACCTCCATAGAAGAACAAATTGTTACAGAAATTATGGGGACAGCCCCAAAAAGCAAGGCCACCCCAGAACAAGCTAAGGATCAATCTTCTGTAAAAAAGGAGAAGACTGAAGCTCAAAAAGAAGAGCCCACCCGGGAAGAGGGTAGTGGAGGTCATCGTCGCCGTCGTCGTCGAGGTCGCCGTCATGGGCAGCGTGAACCACAAACGTCAGGGGACGGCGAAAATCCATCCTCGGCTTCTCCTGTTGATCCTCCTGTGCCTATAAAGGCTGCTACAACACGAACCCCACCGTTGAAGCAAGTTTCAAAGGATACGGATGTTTCTGGTTCAAAGGCAAAAGATGTCGCCATACCGATAGCATCTTTGCCGGAAGGGTCGGGAGTATCTGGCAAGAAAAGCCCTCATGGTCGGTGGTGGAAGCGGTTGTTAGAGTCATAGTAGGCAGATTCTATCTCTAGGGAGGTCACCATGCGAAAAGCAGGTTTAGTTTTGCTTTTCCTCATATTCTGCTTATGCGGTTTTGTGTCTGAGAGTTGGGCGTCTTTGCCTCAATTTAAGACGGGGAGCGTGCTTCTGGACGATGAGACTGATGCTGCCTTTAAACAGTGGATACAAAAGATATTCACGGTTGCGGGATTAAGGCAGTATCAGCCTCACATATATGTCATTGTTAATCCTGAAGTAAATGCTGCTGCCTCCGTTGGAGGAAATATTTTTATTTATTCCGAATTTCTCATGAAATGTGATAATGCTGATCAATTTTTAGGGGTGATGGCCCACGAAGTTGGACATATTGCCGGTGGACACATCTCCCGCACGGATGCAGCTCTCAATCAAGCCCTTGTTCCGGCTGCTGCCGCCGTTATTTTGGGAGGCGCACTCGCCTTGGCCAGTGGAAATCCGGCTCCTTTGGAGGCCGCTCTTGCAGGGGGAACGCATGTTTTTGAGAGAGGGATGCTCAAGTTTTCGCGGACCCAAGAATCCGCAGCTGACCAGGCTGCCCTCACTTATCTTGAAAAATTGGGGTGGCCTGCAGAAGGATTGTCGCAATTTTTGGATAAGGTAAGCAAAATGCAAGGGGCGTCCTCAAGAATTGATCCCTACACCGTTACCCACCCCTTAACGCCGGACCGTATCCAAAGTGTCCATGACCATACTTTGAAATGTCCCCACAAAGGGCGGAAAATCTCAAGCGAGATTGAGGGAAAATTCCAACGCATTAAAGCAAAAATGATGGCTTTTCTAGACCCTCTAAGGGCTTTAACAACCTATGCCGCCAGTGACACGTCTTTGGCCGCCCGGTATGCGCGTGCTATTGCGTTGTACCGTCAAGGGCAGTTTGCTGAAGCTCTCACGCTTATTGACCGCCTCTTGAAGGATTACCCCAAGGATCCTTATTTTTATGAGCTGAAAGGTCAAGTATTGTTCGAGACAGGGGAGATTGACGAGGCAATACCAGCGCT